>CALWSW010000007.1 GCA_944384305.1 uncultured Christensenellaceae bacterium | reverse complement strand
CCCAAAATTACGGCAGAGTAGGTAAGCGCTGTTTTCGCCGTACTCGAAAGCCTGGGCGCTGTCCGGTTTTGGCGCGGCAGCGTGGCTCCCGGGGTCTGAATGTGCCATACCACCCCAAAAACCCACCCCAACATTTTCTCGTAGAGAAAATGTTGGGGGCCCCGGGTGTGGTCCTCAGTTTCGCAGGCACAAACTCCATCGCGGGGGCCCCGGTTCAGCCCCTCCGCTCAGGTTATCTTTCTGAACGGCCGGGTCCCTGTTCAGCTGCCGTTGCTGCTCTTTACCCTTTCCGCTGGTCTTCTGAACAGCCGGGTACCGTTTCATCTGCCGTTGTTTCCTGTGCCTTGCGTGGTCTTTCTGAAGGAGCCTTCTGCCCTTTCAGCCGTCCTTGCCCGGCCTTGGTTCGACAAATTTCTCCCCTGTTTCTGCCCAACAGGAAGTGTACTTCCTGGACAAATTCCGTTCGCTGCTTCTTCGTTCTCCCCCCGGCCCCCGCGTTCGTGTTCCATCCTGCCCCGTCAGGATGGAACTTGCTATGGAAGCGGAAGGACTACACCCGGGGTTCCCGCACAATCGAGTGAAACGAGATTGTGTGGGGCGGGTTCTGGGGTGGGTTGTGTGGGGTGGGTCTGCCGGGGCGGATTCTCTTTTGACCACTTCGAGCTCGTTTCTCCTTTGCTGGAATTACGCCGCCAAGTGGCACCCGCGCTGGCGGGCTAGGGTGGTAGGGCGTTGGTTGTGCTGCTGCAATGCTAGGGTGGTAAACGACAGAAAACTGCCCACCCTGGGTGGGTGGGCAGATAACGAAACTTGACCCGGGCGGCAGCGGGCTGGGGTTAGCTGGGCGGCTGTTAGGCCGGGGCAGGGCACGGGGGGTGACTCCGCATTCAGACCGTACTGGGGGCGCAGCCCCCGGGAAGAGTCGCGGGGAACCCCTGTGACCGCCCAAGGGCCGTTACGCACCCACTCCCCTCTTACCCCTGCCCGCTCCCCCTCATCACCCTTCTCCCTGACCGGGCGGCCCTTGGCCGCCCGGTCAAAAAGCCCC
Source organism: uncultured Christensenellaceae bacterium (assembly GCA_944384305.1). Taxonomy (GTDB): domain Bacteria; phylum Bacillota; class Clostridia; order Christensenellales; family CALWSW01; genus CALWSW01. Next base: position 31,696 of record CALWSW010000007.1, on the reverse strand, counting down.
GCAGGGGCCGCCCACTCAAACCCCACCCCCATAAAAAAACCCCGGGCAGGCGCACCCACCCCGGGTTTTTCACTCTTTCAAATATTTTTAATATTTATTCAGCCGCGGCAGCTTCCATGCGGCTCTTCATCTTCAGCCGTTGCTCTTTGTTCAGGATCCGCTTGCGCAGCCGGATGCTCTTGGGGGTCACCTCTACCAGCTCATCGTCGCCAATGAACTCCAGCGACTGCTCCAGGCTCAAAATCACCGGCGGCGTCAGCCGCAGCGCTTCGTCCGACCCGGCGGCGCGCATATTGGTGATGTGCTTTTTTTTGCACACGTTCACCACAATGTCGCCCTCCTTGGCGCACTCGCCCACGATCATGCCCTCGTACACCGGCGCGCCGGCCGAAATGAACATCACCCCGCGGTCCTGCGAGTTAAAAATGCCGTAGGCCGTGGCCTCGCCGGTTTCGTGCGCCACCAGCGAGCCGTTCTGCCGCGTTTCCATTTCGCCCTTGTAGGGCTCATAGCCGTCGAACACGCAGTTCATAATGCCGTTGCCCTTGGTATCGGTCAAAAACTCGCTGCGGTAGCCCATCAGCCCGCGGGAGGGGATGCGGAACTCCAGCCTTACCGAGCCGTTCACGGCGGCGGTCATGTCCAGCATCTCGCCCTTGCGCATGCCGAGCTTTTGGATGACCGGGCCCACAAAGTCCTCCGGCACGTCGATGGTGAGGCGCTCCATGGGCTCGCAGCGCCTGCCGCCGATCTCTTTGTAGATCACCCGCGGGCGGGAGACGGCAAACTCGTACCCCTGGCGGCGCATCTGCTCGATGAGCACCGAAAGGTGCAGCTCGCCGCGGCCGCTCACCTTAAAAGCGTCGGTGGAGTCGGTCTCTTCCACGCGCATGGAAACGTTGGTTTGCACCTCTTTAAACAGGCGGTCGCGCAGGTTGCGGCTGGTCACGTAGGTGCCTTCCTTGCCGGCAAAGGGGCTGTCGTTTACCATAAAGGTCATGGAAACGGTGGGCTCGTCGATCTTAATAAAGGGCAGCGGCTCCACGCAGTCCGGCGCGCAGAGCGTTTCGCCAATGCCAATGTCGGAAACGCCCGAAACCGCCACAATGTCGCCGGCCAGGGCGGTCTTTTCCTCTACCCGCCGCAAGTTCCTGAACTGGTACAGGCGCGAGACCTTCACGTTTTCGCGCGTGCCGTCGGTGCGGCAGAGCACGGCCGCGTCGCCCATCTTCACCTCGCCGCGCTCCACCCGGCCAATGCCGATGCGGCCGACGTAATCGTCGTAATCCAAAGAGGAGATGAGCAGCTGCATGGGGCCTTTGGTGTCCACCACCGGGGCGGGGATCTCCTTCAAAATGGTCTCAAACAGGGGCTGCATATTGTCGGAGTACACGTCCGGGTCCAGCGTGGCGTAGCCCTCGCGGCCGGAAGCAAACACCACCGGGAACTCCAGCTGGTCGTCGTCGGCCCCAAGTTCAATGAACAGGTCGATGATCTCGTCTACCACCTCGGCAGGGCGGGCTTCGGCGCGGTCCAGCTTGTTCACCACCACCACGGCCTTCTTCTTCAGGCCCAGCGCCTTTTTGAGCACGAAGCGGGTCTGGGGCATGCAGCCTTCAAAGGCGTCCACCAGCAGCAGCACGCCGTCTACCATCAAAAGGATGCGCTCCACCTCGCCGCCAAAGTCGGCGTGGCCGGGGGTGTCGATGATGTTGATCTTGGTGTTTTTGTACATTACGGCGGTGTTTTTGGCCGTAATGGTAATGCCGCGTTCGCGTTCCAGGTCGCCCGAGTCCATCACGCAGTCGGGCACGGCCTCGTTGTCGCGGAAAGCGCCGCTCTGCTTCAACAGCTGGTCCACCAGCGTGGTTTTGCCGTGGTCGACGTGGGCGATGATGGCGATGTTTCTGATGTCGTTCCGAGTTTCCATCCCTGTTCTTTTCTCCTTCATGACTCGATGCTGCGGCCGGGTCGCTTTGATTTTGTGTTTTTTCTGTGTTCTTCAACCGGGATATTATAGTACAAAGAGCAAAGAAGCACAAGAAAAAAGAGCGTAAAGGCCCACAAGGCAGGGGGTTTTGGGGGGTTGGGCAACCCCCGGGGGCTTCTTTTTAGGTGATAGACAGAAGGCAATCCTTCTGAATGAGCCTTGTTCTTTCTCTTTTGTTGCGGCCTGTACCCCTGCGGGGCATAAACGGCCGCAGGCTTTTTTTACCCCTTCGGGGCACAAGTGTCGTGAGGTCCGCAGGCCAGGTTCGGCTCTCCGACCACCCCCGCAAGGCGATGCTCTTTGCCGTTTTTTTGCGCGTTGCTGTAGTTTTAAGCGGGAGGGGGCCCTCCTGAAGGGGCCTTTTTCTTTTTTGCGGCTGCGGCCGCAGGCTTTTCTTGGCGTGAGGTCCGCAGGCCGGGTTCGGCTCTCCGACCACCCCCGCGACTAGATACCCGTGCCGCAAAAATGCGGCACGGGTGCGCGGGGACCCCGTCTACGAGCCGAAAAGGCCTGCGCGACCTCAACGCCGGGCTACACTTCCCTGCAAGCCATTCTACAAACACCCTTGCCCTACCATCCGCCCAACCGCCCCGGCGGGGGTTTCGCGGCCCTGCGGGGCCGCGATGCCTAAACCGGCTCCGGGGCTGGGCACGACACCCTCCAGCACACAACCCTCGCAAAATCGCCAGAGTTCACAAGAACTTTTTGCGCTGCGCGCAAAAGCCTTGCTTCTTTGGCGATTTTGCTTCGGGAGCGTGCTTCCCGGGGTCTGGTTGTGCCCTTAGCCCCTGCGCTTAGGTTATCTTTCTAAACGGCCGGGTACCCGGTCAGTTGCCGTGGGGTTCTTTCCCCTTTTCGTTGTTCTTCTGAACGGCCAGGCATCGGTTCCGTTGCCGTGGTTACCTGCGCCCTGCATTATTCCCGTCAAGTGCAACCCTCGCTTGCGGGCTAGGGTGGTAAGGCGTTGGTTGTGGTGCTGCGATGCTAAGGTGGTAAAACGCTGTGCTGAGCACCCGCGCTGGGTGGGTGGGGAGAATACGAAATTTGACCCGGGCGGCAGCGGGCGGGTGCAAGCACCGCGGCTGGGAAGGCCGGGGCGGGGCACGGGGGTGAACATGCTCTTAGCCCAAAAGAACCGCGCGCTCCCGCCTAAGACGTTCAAATTTCAAGGCTTTCGGGCAGAGCCCGAATAGTTCTTGAGAATTTGAGCGGCGTCGCGGGAGCAGTGCAGGTTAAAGGGCGTTGCTTGTGAATCCCCCGTGCCCCGACCCGGCCGTTACGCACCCACCAATCCCCTTGCACCCACCCCCGCCATTTTTTATTGTTTGCCCGGGCGGCCCGTGCGGGTCGCCCGGGCAAAAGCCTCCGGCAGGAAAAAACTCCCCCCGCCCCCTTTGCCGGTTGCTAACACCGGCACGCGGGAGCAAAGCCAACGGCAGGGTTGTGTGAACGAACCGTAAATTCCCAAATACCTGTTGAGAATTGGCACTTTGGGCGGTATAATACAAAGTAAGGTTCCAGAGTGCTGAACTTTTGTGTTGGAACAAAGAACGATCAGATCTTTTATTGAAGGAGGAATCCCTAAAATGAAGAGAAGAATGGCATTCCTGCTGGCGCTGGTGATGGCACTCGCGCTGGCGATCGGCGTGATGCCGGCTGCTGCGGATGAGCAACAACCCGTTTATAACACTTATGTTGGACATAGCTTTACTGTGACTCTCAGCGAGAATGAGACGGCAAGAGTTAAGCAAGGATATGCTGACTTACTTAATGGGCCAATTGGGAAGAATACCTTTATCGCTAATTATTCGGGTAAAGCATACATTGAGATTTTAGAGTCGGGTCACGTTGTTAGAACTGTGGAGGTAAACATTAGCGCGAACAGTAGTGGTTGGGAGACCATAACTTCTACTGACTTTACTCTATCAAGTACGTATACTGGTAATAATATTTTCCCAACGGAGAGATTTACAGTTAATGTGACTGCACAACGTAGTGGAAGTACTATTAGTGCCAATAAGTACACATATAATTGGTCAGTAAGTGGTGAAAATGTCGGAGCGGAGCTGGTGAGTGCTTCTGGCGGTAGCGCTACTTTTGTTGTTACACAGGGAAGCGATCAAAAAGGTAAGCCGGGAAGACTTTTAATAACGTGCACAATAACAGGGGTGGATGGGCAAAAAACTATTACAAATTGGACGTTACGCAAACGTGGCGCTGAGATGTATAGTGAGAAGGACGATGATAAAGTCGATGTATATGGCGGCACAGCCAAAGTTATATATTATGACTCCAAAACAAAGCAACAAATTGCCGCCGGCAGTTTACAAACTACAAATACTAGTGGCACGGGGACTTTAGCCCGTAGGACTTATTTGAGTAGCGGCACGTCTGTTGGTTATACAACGGGTAAAGTAATTGATTATGCAAAGCCGTCGGTGCTTAACTTTGATCCGAATACTTCCTTGATTTATGAGAATGTTGAGATCTACGTCCGTGACGCCACCGCCTGGGACAACCGCCCCACCCAGCCCGACTACGGCAGCATGGGCTACGTGGTGCTGAACCAGTACTACGCCAACAACCCCTATGTGATCATGGTGGGCATTGAGGCCATGAACAACCTGAAGGCCATGAACGTGGGCGGCACCCAGCAGATTACGGCCGACATGCTGGGCGGCGTGCCGGTGAACGCGCCGGGCATGAGCTACAAGGTAGCGGACGAGAGCATTGCCGACGTAACGCAGGACGGCCTGGTGCGCGCCAAGAAGGCCGGCATGACCATGCTGCGCGTGTTCTGCGGCGACCACGAGGTGATTAACAAGCAGATTTTTGTGCTTGGCAGCGGCACGGCGTTTGAAGACGACCCCATTATTGATGAAGACGGCCTGTACTTCGGCATTACCAGCGTGACCCGCAGCCTGGAAGAAAAGGGCGATGTGCGCTTCCGCGTTTCGGCCAAGAACCTGAGCGTGGACGGCGAGAAGATCGGCCACGACGAGGTGGAGTGGTCCAGTAGCGACACCAGCGTTGCCCGCGTGGACGACGAGGGCTACGTTTCCATCCGCAAGGTGGGCGAGTGCTACATTTACGGCACCTACACCAATGAAGACGGCAAGGAGTTTACGAGCCGCTTTAAGGTGGTTGTGGAAGAATAAGGCCGCCCCCGTTCATACGAGCCAAAAAAGGACCCCGTAGGGGGTCCTTTTTTTGAGCCACCGCGAAATAGGCTGCCTGTTTTGCGAGTTTTACACCGTACGGTTGGCCGCCCCCGCTTTGTATCAGCCAAGCGGAAAAGCCCGGCCGGGGCGCCGGGCGGCGGGCGCGCCGGGTGGTTCGGCCCCGCCCTGCCTTTTTTTGCATTGTTTACCAAAAAGTTCTGTTTTGCCCGGCTTTTGCCGCAACTTGGCATTGTTTCTTTTGCAAATTTGGGGTATCATAAACTTGTACACCTCTCTTTGCTCTTCGGTGGGTCTTGTTTCTGCTGTTTCTGCTTTGCTTTGAGGATCGTGCCGCTGTTTTCACGCCTTTTGCGTCAATCGAATAAGCTGTTTTAAAACCGGCCGGCGTGTTTGCCGGGCCATAGGAGCTGTTATGCAGGCTAATTGGGCTGCTTTGGAGCAGGCGGTGGCGCACTGTGCGCGCTGCCGGCTTTCCGCCTCCCGCACCTGCCCCGTGCTGGGCGAGGGCTCGCAAAAAAGCGGCGTGCTGTTTGTGGGCGAAGGCCCGGGGCGGGAGGAGGACCTTTGCGGCCGGCCCTTTGTGGGCGCGGCGGGCCAGCTTTTGGACAAAATGCTTGCCGCCATCCACCTAAAGCGGGAGGACGTGTACATTGCCAACGTGGTAAAGTGCCGCCCGCCGGGCAACCGCACCCCTGCCCCGGACGAAGCGGCGGCCTGCCTGCCCTACTTGCGCCAGCAGTTTGTGCTGCTGCGGCCGCGCGTTATCGTTTGCCTGGGGGCAACGGCGGGGCGGGCCATTTGCGGCGAAAGCCTGCGCATTACCCGCGACCGCGGCGTTTGGCGGCAGCAAAAGGGGGTTTGGGTGCTGCCCACCTACCACCCCGCCGCCCTGCTGCGCGATCCGGCAAAAAAGCGCGAAGCCTGGGAAGACTTACAGAGCCTGGAACAAAAGCTGCGGGAGCTGGAAGAAAAGCCCCTGTGAGCGCCCCAGCGCCCCGCCGCGCACCAAAAAAAGTTTTTAATTTGAGCTGCCCCGCAAGGCCGCAGCGCGCCTGTTTGCCCGCCCCGTTTGGGGGTTTGCCGGGCGAAGGGCGGGCGGCGCCAGGCCGCGCGGGCAAACAGAAAGGAGCCTTTTATGCTGTTTCGCAGTTGCGCCGGCGGCGTGGTGTTTTACGAAAACACCGTGCTGCTGCTCCAAAACGAAAAAAAGGAATGGGTGCTGCCCAAGGGCATCATCCGCACGGGCATGACCGCGCCCGAAACCGCCGTGGCCCGCGTAAAAACCGAGGCCGGCGTAACGGCCGAGGTGCTTTCCATTGCCGGGCACACCACCTACGAATTCTACTCCGCCACCCGCCAGCGGCCGGTGTGCAACGACATTGCCTGGTATTTGATGAAGGCCGCAAACGGCGATTCCGCCCCCAACCGGCTGGAAGGGTTTGTAGACGGCGGGTACTACACCATTCCCCAGGCCATGGAGCGCATTACCTACAGCCAGGACCGCGCGCTGGTGCGCAGCGCCTGGGCGCGCTACACCGGGCTGAAGAAGTGAGCGAGCGCCCCTGGCTTTTGCCAAAGGGGAGCCTGCGGCCGTTGGCAGCGGAGGTTTGGCCGCTGCGCGCAAGCCTGCGCTTTGCCCCGTTGAGCGGCAGAGTTTTACGGCAAAGTTTTGCATTAAACCACACAGCCGCCCGAGGGCTGAAACACCCCGGGCGGCTGTTTTCTTTTTCGTTCCACTTCCCCCCTGCTTTACTTCCCCCTTGTTTTACTTCTCTCTTTTCTTTGCCCGCAGGAGCGCTGCGCAGCCCGCCGTGCACAAAAAAGCAAACCCCACGAGCGGCCAAAGGGCGGCTGTTTCCCCCAGCAGCAGGCGATTGCCCCAGGTGGCGGGAAAGAGCAGGCCCAGCGCGCGCAGCGGCGCGGGCAGAAGCTGGGCGGGGAAGAAGATGCCCGAAAGCAAAATGGAGGGCAAAAAGAGCACGACGGACCACAGCGAGGCCTGCGCCTGTTGTTTGACGGCCAGGCCGAGGGCGGAAGCGAGGGCCGTGGTGGCGAACACGAAGAGCGCCAGGCCCAGCGCGTAGGAAAGGGGCTGGGCGGGCCGGGCCGCGCCGAAGGCCAGGGGGGCGGCCACAAAGAGCAGGGCGCTCAATACCAGCAGGTGCAAAAAGGCCGAAAGCGCGCAGGTGAGCAGCGAAAAGGCCATGGGCGCGCCGTTGACCCGGCAGAGGTTTTTGACCGGCGGGCTGTACAGCTCGCACAGCGTGGGCGGCAGGCCCACCAGCGCGCCCATGGTGACGCCAAACACCGTCATGTTGGGCAAAAGGGTGGCCTCTACCCCCGGCATAACGGCCTTGAAAATGCCGCCCACCACGGCGAAGAAGAGCAGCGGCACAAGGTAGCAGGCAACGAGCATGGTGCGGCTGCGAAGGTCCAGCCGCACTTGCAGCGCAAAACCGTAAGCAAAGGCGCGCATGGTCAACCCTCCTTGGTGAGCGCAAGCACCTGTTCTTCCAAACTGGCGCGCGTTACCTGCACATCGGTCACAGAAAGGCCGCTGGCGCGGCAGTCCAAGAGCGCCTGGGCAAGGTCGCGCCCGACGTCGGCGGTTTCGAACCGGCGTTCTTTTTCTCCACAACGAATGACCACGCGGTGGCGGGCGCCCAGGCGCTTGGAAAGCTCCTGCGGGGCGCCGCAAAAAACGATGCGGCCCTGGTGGAGCACGGCGATGCGGGTGCAAAGAGCGCTCACTTCGGCCATGTCGTGGCTGGCAAGCAGAATGGCTTTGCCGGCGGCGCGCAGCTTTTGCAGCAGCTCGTGCAGGGCCGCGCGGCCCTGGGGGTCCAGCCCGGCGGTGGGTTCGTCTAAAAACAGCAGGCCGGGGCTGCCCGTAAGGGCCATGGCAAGGTGCAGCCGCCGCTGCTGTCCGGTGGAAAGGGCGGCGCAGGGGCTTTTGGCAAACTCCGTTACCCCCAGGGCGCAAAGCAGGGAACTGTCCACGGGGGCGCGCTTCCACTTTGCGCACAGCGTTACGGCTTCCATGGCGCGCAGCGCGCCGGGCAGCGCGGCGCGCTGCAGCTGCACCCCCGCCCTGCCGTGCACCGTCACCCGGCCTGCGTCCGGCCTGCGCAGGCCTTCGGCGCACTCCAGCAGAGTGGTTTTGCCCGCGCCGTTTGCGCCCAGCAGCGCCACGGTCTCGCCCCCGCCGACGCAAAGGCTGACGCCCCGCAGCACCGCGTGTTGGCCATAGCTCTTTTTTAGCCCGGTAATTTCCAGCGCCTTCATGCTTCTTTTCCCTTCTTTTGTTCTTTTTGCGCGGGCGCAGCGGGCGGCTGCGCGCCGGCTGCCTGAAAGGGGTCGATGCCCTGCTTTGCAAAATACCCCTCCAGCGCCGGGCCCACAAAGGCGTTGGCCTGCGCCTGGGCGGCCTGCCACTCGGGGACGGCGGCTTCGCCCGTGCCCAGCGCCACCAGTTTGGGCAGCAGGCTCATATCGCCCCCGGTAAACTCCTGCACCAGGCCCCAGTAGACCTTGGCAAAGGCCAGGCCCTGCGCGCTTTTTGGGGGCACGTTGGCCTGGTACAGGCGCACGGCCTCTTGCTGCAGCGCCAAAAAGCGCTGCAAAAAGTCGGCGCCGCTCTCTTTGGTGAAGCGGGTGCGGATGTGGGCGAGGGTATCGTCGTCGAAGTGCTTGATGAGCCAGTAGTAATCGTTCTTCATTTGCAGATTGACGATGATGTCGGCGTATTTTTGAAAATCGACGCTCTGCATTTGCAGCACCTCCTGCCGCAGGGCTTCCAGCTCGCGCAGGGATTCCGAAAGGCTTTCGATCTGCTGCTGCAGGGCGGCGGCCTGGTGGGAGAGCGCGCGGGCGACCTCCTGCGGGGTGTTGAGGGGGATGAGGCGGGTCTTGATGTCGGTAAGCGAAAAGCCCAGGCGCTTTAAGGCGAGGATCTGGTGCAAGGTGACGAGGTCTTTGCCGGAATAGAGCCTGCGCCCGCCCTCGCTGTAGGCCGAGGGGGCGAGCAGGCCGGTTTTGTCGTAATGCTGCAGGGTGCGCACGCTGACCCCCATCTTTTTGGCGGCCTCGCCCACGGTCAAGTAGCCCTGGGGAATGGCGCGGTTGTTGGGCATGGCATGGTTCCTCCAAACGGGTTTTTCCGGCAGGGGCGCTGCGCCCTTGCCGCAGGTTCAGTATACTTCATGACGCAGCGTGATAAGCAAGAGTTTTTTTACGGGCCTCATGCGGCGGGCCGGCAGGGGCCTTTGAGCGCTGCGGGCGGGGCGCTTTGGGCCTTGCAAGCGGGCGGGCGCTGTGTTATTATTTTAATTGGTAAATTGCGCGGTTCCCCGCGATTCTGTTTTTTCGGAGGTATTTTAAATGAGCGGCCATTCCAAATGGGCAACCACAAAAGCGAAAAAAGCCAAGACCGACGCCGCCCGCGGCAAGGTGTTTACCAAGATCGGCCGCGAGCTGATCGTGGCGGTGAAGCAGGGCGGGCCCGACCCCAACAACAACTCCAAGCTGCGCGATGTGATCGCCAAGGCCAAGGCGGCCAACATGCCCAACGACAACATCATGCGCTCCATTAAGAAGGCCGCGGGCTCGGCCGATGCCGACAACTACGAGTCCATCACCTACGAAGGGTACGGCCCCTGCGGCGTGGCCTTTATTGTGGACACGCTGACCGACAACCGCAACCGCACCGCCTCGGATGTGCGCCATTTGTTCGACAAGTTCGGCAACGGCATGGGCAACTCGGGCTGCGTTTCCTGGATGTTCGACAAAAAGGGCGTCATTGTGATAGAGCGCGGTTTGGAGACCGACGAGGACGAGCTGATGATGACCGCGCTGGACGCCGGCGCCGAGGACTTTGTGCCCCAGGAGGACGTTTTTGAGGTGTACACCGCGCCGGAGGATTTTTCGGCCGTGCGCGAGGCGCTGGAAACGGCGGGCTACAGCTTTGTTTCGGCCGAGATCGACATGGTGCCGCAAAACACCGTGGCGGTGACCGACGAAGAGAGCATTGCCAAGGTGAACCGGTTGATCGACAACCTGGAAGACAACGACGACGTTCAGAACGTGTACCACAACGCCGACATGCCGGAAGAGGAAGAAGAGGACTGACATTTACCATAAAGGAGCTGCTGCGAAATAGGCGGCAGCCACTTTCGCGAGTTTTCGTTGTACAAAAAGAGCCGGGGGCAATACCGTTTGCCCGCCGGCTCTTTTTTGCGTTGCTGCTGTTATTTGTTACCTTAGCGCCGTGAGGACGCCCGCGAGGATGGCCACGGCAAAGGCCGCCGCCAGCACGATGCAGACGACCCGCACCGCCGTTTTGCTCTTCATGGATGTGGTTCCTTTCTGGTTTAGGATGCTGTTGCCCTGCGCGCACTTTGGGGCCGTCTCTCCGCCCAAAACTTGATCCGGCTTGGGCGCTTTGCGCCCAAACGGATGAGATCCGCAGGATCTTTCTCTGCGCCGCCGGACGGCCGGGAGCGCTTGGCGCGACCAGTCCGGCGGCGAGAAACTCGCGGGGGATGCCCGCGGCATCCCCCGCGAAAACGCTTTATCGGTTCCCCTGCTCGTAAGCGTACTGCACACACCGCTGGTGGTCGGGGTCGATCTTGCCGCTGCCGTGGCAGCGGGAGTTTTTGAGGTGGATGCAGAAGTGCCCGGCGAAGTTGTCGGAACTCGAGGGGTCGGGCGAGTGGGGCATGCCGTTCTGGCTGGCGGCGTAGGTCTTGTTGCCGATGGTCAGCCAGATGGCCCGCCGCGCCCAAGACCACGAGCCGTAAATGCTCTTCATGATGGCGGTGTCGTCGGCGGTGAGGGGGTGCACATCGAAGTGCTTGTTGCCGCCCGAGCGGCGGATCTTGTAGGCCTTGCCGGTTTTTACGTCGGTCACGGTGGCGATGCCGCCCGGCCGGGCGAGCAGGCCGTTGCCGCCCTGGGTCCAGTCAAAGAGGATGACGCCCCGCTCGCGGATGGATTCGGCGCTGGTGGCGACCTTCTTTTTGATGCCGTTGCTGGTGTCGTACAGGGCTTCCAAAGTTTCGGGGCCGGCCACGCCGTCGGTAGAAGAGAGGCCGGCGGCCTCCTGGAACTCCTGCACGGCGTCGCGGGTCTTGGCGCCGTAGTAGCCGGTGACGTTGGAGCTGGCCAGGAAGTTTCTTCTGGAAAGCTCCTGCTGGCACTTTTTGACCTCGGAACCTTCCATGCCGAACTTTAAGAGCGTGGCGCTGCCGCCCACGCCGGACATGTTGGTGAGGGTGACCATATCGCGCCGGACGTAGCCGGTCTTGCCGTCGTAGGAAACGAAGTACCACTCGCCCACCATCTGCTTGATGCGCACCGCCCGCCCCGCGCGGATGGTGGTGACCACCGAGGCGCTCTGGCTGGGCGCGCTGCGCAGGTTGATGCCGTCCACATCCGAATAGGCGATGCGGTCGGTAAGGGAGCGCACGAAGATGAGGTCGCTCATGACGTAGCCGGTGGCGCCGCTTTGGGTGCGCACCTTGTACCAGCCGCCGGCCTCGTCTAAAATGGTGACCTCGTCGCCCAGATCGAGCTTTTGCAGCGAGGTAGAGGCCACGTCCGGCAGCGAGCGCAGGTTGACCTGGCTGCCCAGCACCTGGCCGGTGCGGCCGGTTTGGGCCAGCACCCCGGCCGGCAGCAGGCTGCCCGCCGCCGCCAGGGCGATGGCCGCGCCCAGGCCCTTTAAAAAGTCCCGGCGGGTCACGCCTTTTTCTGCTTGGTTCCTTTCCATGGGTCCTCCTTCATTCCGCGGCCGGGGCCTTTGCCCCGCCGGCGGTCCTTTGGCTTTTGATCAGTTCGCCCAGCGCGCGGGCGTCGGTTTGCAATGCGTCCTTCAAGGCCGGGCGGTACAGCACGCTCGCCGGGTGGTACAGGGGGAATACCGTGCGCCCCAAAGCGGCAAGCGGCCGGCCGTGCAGCGCGCCCACTTCCGCCTGGCCGGTGAGCGCCCACAGGGGGGAATTGCCCAGCGTGACCACGATGCGGGGGGCGGCGGCCTCCATCTCGTAAAGCAGCAGCTCGCGCCCTGCGGCCAGTTCTTTGCGCGTGGGGGGGCGGTTGGACTTTGTGCCTTTGGGGGAAAGGCGGTAGGGCCGGTATTTGACGGCGTTGGTAACGAAGAGCGCCGCGCGGGGGATGCCGGCCTCGGCGAGCAGCGCGTTGAGCACCTGCCCGGCCCGGCCCACAAAGGGGCGGCCGGCCTCGGTCTCTTCCCTGCCGGGCGCTTCGCCCACCAGCAGCACGCCGGCCGGGGCCGGCCCTTCGCCGAACACCGGGCGCAGCCGTTCGCCCAGCGGCAGGTCTTTTGCCTGCCCGGCGAGCTGCCGCCGCGCCTGCTCATAAGCCGCGAGCAGCGCGGGCGGCCATGCGGCGCTCACCCCACCGCCCCGGCGCCGGTCTGGGAATCCAGAATATCGGCGCACAGGGCGTTGAGGTTGTTGGCGAGCAGGCGCAGGGCCTCGTCGCTCATGCCGGTGTTGATGGCCGATTGCAGGCTGTTCTGCATGTTCAAAAGGGTGCTGTACTGGGCGGCCGTGAGCGAGTAGTCGCCCGTTAGGAGCGTGTCGGAAAGCTGCAGCGCGGCGAGCGCCGCCTGCAATCCGCCGCCCTCCTCTTCGCCGCCGGGGGCGGTATCGTCCGGGTAGCCGGTATCGGGGTAGCCGGAAGGCCCGTGCTCGCTGCAGTAGTACTCTTCATAGAGCGCGCTGCCCGGCTGGGCAGAAAGCAGCGTCTCGGCCGAACCGGCGTCTAAAATGGCGTCGGGCATCCACTTTTCCATGAGCTCGGCGCTGATGGTGGCGAGCTGGCTGTTGGAGGGGATGAAGAGCACCACGCCTTCGGTGCGGCTCTCTGTTGGGCAGTAGGGCGTGGCGAGCTTGCCGGACCCGGCGCAGAGCGTGACGGCCACGTGGTGGTCGCACTCCTCCTCGGGCACGTACCCGGCCATCCACCAGTCGGTCACGGTGTTTTCGCCGCAGGCTTCGGTGGCGAGCAGGCCGCTTATGGTACAGGTCTTTACCCGCACCAGGCCGAGGTCCACGGGGTTTTCGTCGATGATCTCTTTGTCTTCCAGGCCTTCGTGGATCTTTTCCATATAGGCCTGCCACAGCGGCGCGGCGGAGTTGCCGCCCTCGCTGCCGCTCTTCAGGGCGTGGGCGTAGTCGTCGTGGCCGATCCACAGCGCGCTGGTGTAGTAGCCGGTGTAGCCGGCAAAGGTGACGCCGCGGTAGTCGGAATTGGTGCCGGTTTTGCCCGCCACGGTGATGCCGCTGATCTTGGCGCGCCAGCCCGTGCCGCTCTGCACGGCGTTGGTGAGGATGTCGGTCATGAGCCAGGCGGTGGAGGTTTTGAACACCCGGTGGGTCTCGCGCAGCTCGCGCGCGTCCAGCACGACGTTGCCGGCGCTGTCGGTGACGGTGGTGAAGGAGATGGGCTCTTGGTACACGCCGCCGTTGGCGAGCGTGGCGTAAGCGGTGGTGAGTTCGAGCATGGAGACGCCGGAGGTGCCCAGCGCCAGGCCGGGGCCGTCGGTGAAGATGGCGTCGTCGGACACGCCCATGCTGACCAGGAACTGCTTGGAGGCCTCGGTGCCGACCTTTTCGAACAGCACGCGCGCCGCCACGACGTTCATGGAGCGCACCACGCCTTCGCGCAGCGTGGTGGGGCCCTGGGTGGAAAGCCCGCCGGTGGGGTAGCCGCGGCCGCCATAGCCCTCGATGGCCTGCGCGAAGTTCATGAGGATGCTGGCGGGCGAAGCGCCGTTTTCGATGGCGGGGGCGTAAACCGCAATGGGCTTCATGGAGGAGCCGATGGGCATGTCGCTGTCCACCGCGCGGTTTAAGAGCTTTTTGCGGGTGGGTTCGTCGCGGCTGCCCACCATGGCCACGATGTAGCCCGTGCTTTGGTCGATGACCACGGCCGCCGCCTGGGGCTGGACGATTTCGTCCACCGTGCCGTCGGAGTTTTTGCTGATCTTCACCGAATAGGTGGGGTCGGCGATGCTGGGGTAGTTTTCCCAGGTGGAAAGGGTGTCCTGCACGGTGTTTTGAACGTCTGGAATGACGGTGGTGTAAATGTGGTAGCCGCCGGTGCGCAGCTCGTTTTCCATGGCCGAGCGGTTGGCGGAGGTGTTTTCCAGCCCGCGGTCCTCGAGCATATAGGTGATGACGTCGTCCACGGCGTATTCCACAAAGGCCGCCATTTCGTACATGGAGCTGGTGGTGGAGGTCTCTAAAATGGTGACTTCTTCCACCAGCGCGGCGTCGTACTGCTCCTTGGTGATGAACCCGGCGTTGTACATGGCGGCCAGCACGGTATCGGTGCGGTCGTTGGTGGTCTCGAAGTCGCGGTTTTCGTTGTAGTAGTTGGAGCGCGGGTTGTAGCGCGAGGGGTTCTGGGTGATGCCGGCGAGCATGGCGCACTCGCGGATGGTCAGCTCGGAAAGCTCCTTGCCGAAGTAGTCCTTGGCGGCGGCCTTGACCCCGTAGTTGAGCCCGCCCAGCGGAATGGCGTTGAGGTAGGCTTCTAAAATTTCGTCCTTGCTGTACTGCTCCTCGAGCTGCAGGGCCAAAAAGGCCTCCTGGATCTTGCGCTTGTAGCTCTGCTCGTTGTTGAGCACGCGGTTTTTGATGAGCTGCTGCGTAATGGTGCTGCCGCCGTGGGTGTTTTGGTTGCGCAGGGTGTTGATGACCGCCGAGAACAGGCGCTTGACGTCCACCCCCGAGTGCTTGTAAAACCGCACGTCTTCGATGGCGACGAAGGCGTTTTTGAGCATGTCGGGGATCTCGTCGATGGAGGCCCACTCGCGGTTTTCCATGCCGGCAAAGGTGGTGATGACCTCGCCGTTGGCGTCGTAGATGATGGAGGTTTGGTCCTGGTCCTCGATGAGGCCGATGTTCAGCTCGGGGCTGGTGTCGATGTAAGCGCGGGCGATGCCCACCACCGCGCCCAGGCCGGCAAAGCCCACCGCGCCGATGGTGACGACGAGCAGCGCGAGCACGGTAAAGAACACCGACAGCACAAAGCTGCGGGGCTTTTCGCGCTTCATGAAGATGCTTTCTGCCGCCGTGCCCTTGTAGAGGTGCTCTTCGCTGATCTCGGGCTTGGGGGCTTCGGCCTTGGGGGCGCGGGCCTGTTTGCGGCCCCTGGCAAAGGCCGCAAGGGATGCGGCAAAGCTGCCGGCGCGCTGCCGCACGCCCGCAAGGAGGCTGCTTTTTTGGGGGGCTTCCCCCTCGTTTGCCTCTTCCTCTTCGCCTGCTTCTTCGCCCTGCTCGGGCGCGGCGCCTTCTTTGGGCAGGGCCGGCGGCAGCGCTTCGGCTGCTGCGCCCGGTTCGCCTGTTTGGGAAGCGGGGGCTTCTACCCCCTGCCAGGGGCCGTTCTGCTCTTCGTTTGCCGGGGGCGCAAACAGCGCGTCCTCTGCTTCGGGCGCGGCCGCTTGCCGGGTGGGCGCGGCGTGGCGCAGGCGGGGGGAACCGCCCTTTTGCGCATTTTGCGCTTCGCGGCCGGGTTCTGCCGCGCCGGTTTTGCGCCAGGCGCGGCCAAAGCTCTTTAACACGTAATGCTTTCTGGGATCGAGCTTCATTGCTTTCCTTTCTGTTTTGTGAAGGAGGTGCCGCAAAACAGGCCGGCGCCTATTGTTTGACTCCGCGGTTTTTTTGCGGCCGCCCCTTCTGTGCGGGAACCGCCGGCAATACAGCCGCCGTTTTCCGGCACGATATAGGACTCCTATCGTATTATAACACGAAACGCAGGCGCTTTCACACCTGCGTTGTAAACGGTCTGTAAACTCGGTATTCGCCGCCCTCAAAAGGCCGTGCCGGCGTTGGGGTCGGTTTCGGCCAGCTTCTTTTTGAGGCGCTCGTCGAACTGCACGGCGGCGTCGATGCCCATGCGCTTGAGCCGGAAGTTCATGGCCGCCACCTCTACAATGATGGCCAGGTTGCGCCCGGGGCGCACGGGCAGCACGATGCGCGGCACGTCCACCCCCAGAATGGAGATGGTGTCGTTGGACATGCCGATGCGGTCGTACTCTTTTTGGTCGTCCCAGTCCTGCAGTTCGATGGAAAGGTCGATGCGCTTGTCGTTTAACACCGCGCCCACGCCGTAGAGCGAGCGCACATCGATAATGCCGATGCCCCGCACCTCCATGAGGTAGCGCACCAGCTCGGGCGCGCAGCCGTTGAGCTCGCGGTCGCCGATGCGGCGGATCTCGATGACGTCGTCGGCCACCAGCCGGTGGCCGCGCTTGACCAATTCGAGCCCTGTTTCGCTCTTGCCGATGCCCGATTCACCCACCAGCATGACCCCCACGCCGTAAATGTCCAACAGGCCGCCGTGGCGGGTGATGCAGGGCGAGACCCGCAGGTCGAGATAGCCCATGACGAGGTGGGTGAGGCGGGTGGAGGACTGCTCGGAGCACAGCACCGGCACGTGGGCGCGCTCGGCCAGCTCGCGCATGACGGCGGTGGGCTGATGGGCGGCGCTGATGCACACCACCGGCAGCGGCAGGGCGAAGTAGCGCTCCAGGCGCTGGCGCTCCAGGGCCGAATCCAGCTCGGCCAAATAGTACATTTCGGCGTTGCCGAACAGCTGCACCCGGCTGGGCACGATGTGGCTGAAATACCCCGCGCAGGGCAGGCTGGGGCGGTACACGTCGCTCACTTCCACCTCGAAATAGCCCCGCCCCGGCACGGCGACCTGCATGCCGAGCGCGGCGGCGAAGTCGTTGACGCTGATTTTGGCCTTTTGGGTCATGTTGGTTCTCCTTTGCTGTGCTGTTGTTGGTTTGCCGCGGGCGGCGCTTCGCCTTCCGGCGGGGCGGCTTCTGCCGGGGGGTGGAAGTGGGCGTACACCAGCGCGGCGGTGCGCTTATCCACCCCTTCTGCCTGGGCGAGCTCTTCTGCCGTTGCCGCGCGGATCTGTTCGGGCGAGGGGAAAGCGGCGAGCAGCGCCCTGCGCCGGGCCGGGCCCACGCCCCTGATCTCTTCCAAAGCGGAAGCCAGCGAGGCTTTGTTTCGCAGGCTGCGGTGGTAGGTGATGGCAAAGCGGTGGGCTTCGTCGCGCACGCGCTGCACCAGGTGCAAAGCCGGCGACCCCCGCTCAAGCAGCACGGGCGCTTCCGCCCCGGGCAGCCACAGCTCTTCCAGCCGCTCGGCGAGGGCGGCCGTGTCAAAGGAAAGCCCCTGTTCGCGCTGCACCTCGAGCGCCGCGTTCAGCTGGCCCTTACCGCCGTCGATGAGCAGCAGATCCGGCCGCTCGGAAAACCCGGTAGAGACCGCTGCGCCCCGCTCTTCTTTGTAGCGTTCCAGGCGGCGGGCGAGCACTTCGCGCATGGCGGTGTAATCGTCGTTGGCGGCGGTGCGGATCTTGAAGCGGCGGTATTGCTTGGCTTCTGGCTTGCCGTCGGTAAACACCACCATGGAGGCCACCGGTTCCATGCCCATGGTGTGGGAAATATCGTAGCACTCGATGCGCCGGGGCAGCTCTTCCAGGCCCAGGGCCGCCGCCAGGTCGCGCACCGCGCCCTCGGTGCGCTCCCATTGCCGCTGCTTTTTGCTGGCGGCCTTTTCCAAACGGTCCAGGCCGTTTCTTTGGGCCACGCCGCACAGCTTTTTTTTGTCGCCCCGCTGGGGAACATACAGGCGCACCTTTTTGCCCCGGCGCGCGCACAGCCACTCTTCCAGCGCCTGCGCGCCCTCGGGTTCGGTCGCGGTCAGCACCTCGCGCGGGACGTAGGCCTCGCTGTAAAACTGCGCCAAAAAGGAGGCCAGCACCGCGCCGTCGGCCTCGTCTGCCCCCTTTAAGGCGTAGCCTTCGGCCCCCACGATCTTGCCGCCCCGCATGAACATGCCGTAGATCAGGGCGTCGCCGCCCAACCGGCAAAGGGCGAAGAAGTCGCGCTCATCCTCGTTCGCTAAGATGGCCTTCTGCTTTTCGCTGATGGCGCGGATGGCCCGCACCCGGTCGCGCAGCATGCCGGCCCGCTCGTATTCCAGCGCTTCGGCCGCCTGCTGCATCTCGCTTTCCAGCGCGGCGGCGACTTCGTCGGTGTGGCCGGAAAGGAAGGCCGCCACCGAATCCGCCACCCTGCGGTATTCCTCGAGCGTCACCTGGCCGCTGCAGGGCGCCACGCACTTGCCGATGTAGTAGTTGAGGCAGGGGCGCTCGCCCCGGGCGATGGCCTTGTGGATGTCCTTTTTGCAGGTGCGCAGGGGAAAATTGTCGCGCACGGCGTCCAGCGCTTCGGCCACGGCGTGGCGGGAAAGGTAGGGCCCGAAGTAGCGCGCGCCGTCGTTTTTGAGGCGGTAGACCAATTCGGCCCGGGGGAAGTCCTGCCGGAAGTCCATGCGCACATAGGGGAAGGTTTTGTCGTCCTTTAACAGGATGTTGTAGCGCGGGCGGTATTCCTTGATGAGGTTGCACTCCAGGGTGAGGGCCTCGGTCTCGCTGTCGACCAAGATATAAGAAAAATCGGCGATGTGCGTGACCAGCGCCCGCACCTTGGGGGAGTGGTTTTTGGGGGACTGGAAATAGCTGCGCACCCGGTTTTTTAAATTGACGGCCTTGCCCACGTAAATGACCTCGCCCGCGGCATTCCGGTGGATGTACACCCCGGGGGACTCGGGCAGTTCGGCGAGCTTGTGGGCCAATTCGTCGCGGTATTTTTCGGGGGTCAGTTCAAACATCGGGGGTCGTGCGCTTCCTTTCCTTTCCGCAGGCGGCAAACAGCCCTTGGGCCGCCGCGTGTTTTCGCTTTTATTATAATGAAAACACCGCGCGCCCCGCAAGAGCGCGCGGGCGCGTTTTTGCGCCGTGCGGCCGGCGTTTTAAAAATCTTCACAAAAACGCCCGATACCGTCCTTTGTGCGCCACACACCCGCCACTTTTGCCCGTTAAGATAAAACTGTCCAAAGGGAAGAGCAGCAGAGCCCTTTGGGCAGGCAGGGTTACAGCAGCAACGCACAGGTCTTCATTTGCGGCGGGCCGCGCGCCCGCCCTCCTACCCCTCCATTCCCTTTGGGCTGCCGAAAAACCGGCAGCCGGCAGGGGAGCGCCAGCGGCAAGGCGCTCCCCTGTTTTTTTGCGCGCAGCCCGGGCGCGCCCCCGTTGCAAAAAAATTTTTGCAACATTTTTTGTTTGGCCCGGTTTTTTTGATACCACCCGGTCAATCCCGTTTGTTTTGCAGCAAAGGGGCGGGGTGTTATGCAGAAAAAACATACCGGTATGCTCGCACCCCCGGCGGGCTTTGGGTTTGCCGCAAGGCAAACTTTGCCCGCTTTTCCCTTCTTCCGGCAAAAGGCCTGCGCTTTGCGCCCCGCGCAGTCCGGTTTTTTGGCGCGCCCCGCAGGCCCCGCCTTTTTTGCCCGCTGTTTTTTGGCGCCTCCCCCTGTTTTTTGCTGCCGCCGGAAATTTGTGATTCATCGCGCAATGCAGCATACCGGTACCATACCGCTCTGCCCCAGGTTGTATGGCGGTTGTTTGTTTTTGCTTAATTTCACACAAAACATATCACAATTCACAATTTTAGTTTGTTTTGTGCAAATCTTACCGCTTGACAAAACAAAAAATCACGTGCTATTTTAAATTTTAGTAAGACCGGCCTGCCAGATCCCCCTGGCACACCGGGACCCTTCTGCCATCACTTCACTCAATCCGTTCAGAAAAGGAGACAATGACCATGCTTTACATCCGCGGCGAAGAGATCAACAAAAGGACCCTGGCCAAGAAGATCGACGGTTCGCTTTTGAACCCCTTTACCACCAAGCAGGAGATCGAAAACCTCATCTCCATGTCGCTCGAGTACCACACCAACTCCATCTGCGTCAACCCCAATTACCTCGACATGGTCATTGAGGCCGTGAAGGGCACGGATGTGAAGTCCTGCGTGGTCATCGACTACCCCTTTGGCACCGGCGCGCTGGAAGACAAGGTGCACCAGGCGGAAGTGGCCGTTCAAAAGGGCGTGGACATCATTGACTTCGTCATTGACTACGGCGCCTTAAAGAGCGGCGACCGCGAGCACCTTTTGAAGGAAGTCAAGGCCTGCGTGGCGGCCGCCCAGGGCCGCGAGACCCGCTTCATTATTGAAGTGTGCTATTTGACCGACGAAGAGATCGTGACGGCCTGCGAGACCGTGATCGAAGGCGGCGGCGACTTTGTGAAGACCTCTACCGGCCGTTTTGGCGGCCCCGATATGCGCGTGATCGACCTGATGGTGAAGACCTGCGCCGGCCGCTGCAAGCTGAAGATTGCCGGCACCGGCCGCTTCTGGACCACCGCCATTGCGCTCACCACCCTGGCTGCCGGCTTCGACATCATCGGCACCCGCTCGGCAAAGTCCATTGTGGATGAGCTGCCCATCTTCGAATCCATGGTGAAGAACTTCGAAGTGCGCTAAACGCACCGCAAAGCAGGCAATTTCCTGCTTTGCGAAAGTTTCTTTACAGGACCCTTCCGCGGCCCGTTGACAGCGCCCCAGCGCGGGGCCTTTGGGCCTGCACCCCGTTTCTCTCTCAATCGAAAGCCGGGGCGGTATTGTACTTTCCCCCGCCCCGGCGCCTTTCTTACTTTGACCGCATCTCGAACCCCCCGGCTGCAGAGCCGGCCAAACGGCGGAGAACACACGGCGTTCCGCAACAGGGCCGGCCGTTACGCTTTTTGAAAAAACCTTCACAAAAATCCGCACTCCCAACAGGGGAGCGCTCTTTCCTGCAACGTTTTTAAAAAAAGCGCAGCCGCGGCGGCCCGGACTGCAACACCGACCCAAGAATTTTCGGGAGGATTTCAATGGGAAAATACGTCATCGGCATCGACGCGGGCACCATGGGCGTCCGCTGCGTCATTTTTGATCTGACCGGCAAGCAGGTAAGCAGCGACTACTACGAGACCCCCACCTTCTACCCCCGCCCCGGCTGGGTGGAGCAGCGGGCGGAGGACGTGATCGAACTGGCCTACAAGGCCGTTGCCGGCGCCATTGCCAAGAAGCACATCGACGCTGAAGAGATCATTTCCATCAGCTTTACCAACCAGCGCACCTCTTTTGCCCCCATCGACAAGGACGGCAACTTCATTTACAACATGATCCTGTGGCAGGACCAGCGCGGCGCCGAGATTTTCCCCTGGGCGCGGGAGCGCCTGGCCGAGCACGGCATGACCGAACTGGACCTTTACAACCGCTGCGGCCACCCGCTGAGCTCGGTGCAGTACGGTTCCAAGGCCTTCTGGCTGAAGCTGAAGGAGCCCGAGGTGTACGAAAAGACCTGGAAGATGGTTTCGCCCCAGGCGATGCTGACCAAGGCCTTTGGCGCAGACGACTGGTACGACGAGGAGAGCGACGCCAACTGGTGGCTGGTGACCAACGGCGACACCTTCCAGTACGACCCCGAGCTGTGCGGCATTTTTGGCATGGACATTGACAAGTACCCCAAAAACCTCAAGCCCGGCACCCCCATTGGCAAGGTGACCGAAGAGGTGGCCAAAAAGACCGGCCTGAAGGCGGGCACGCCCATCTTCATTGGCTCGGGCGACCAGCAGTGCGGCGCTGCGGGCGTGGGCAACTCCGGCGCGCCCGGCCTGGGCTCGGTGTGCCTGGGCACGGCGGGCCTGTGCATTGGCTACTCTGCCACCCCCGTGCGCGACCCCAACGGCAAGTGCCACGTGCTGGGCCACCCGGCGGGCGGCTACACCATGGAGGGCCACGCCTCGGCCGCGGCCTCTTCCTTCCGCTGGCTGCGCAACGCCATCTGCCAGTTCGAAATGACCGCCGCCGATATTTCGGACATCGACGTGTACGACATCATGAGCGCCACGGCGGCCAAGTCGCCCATTGGCGCAAAGGGCACCATCTTTTTGCCCTGGCTGGCCGGCGCCGCCTGCCCGCACTACGACGACAACGCCCGCGGCGGCTTTATTGGCATGACGCTGGGCACCACCAAGGCCGAGCTGCTGCGCGCCGCCATGGAGGGCATTTGCTTTGAGATGCGCGAGATGCTCAACGCCCTGAAGGCGGCGGGCTTCTCGAACTTTGAGACCCTGCGCGTGACCGGCGGCGCGGCGAGGAGCGACCTGTGGTGCGAGATGCAGGCCAACATTTACGGCTGCGCCGTTGAGACCGTGGACGCCCCCGAAGCGACTGCGCTGGGCGCGGCCATGATCGGCGCTGTGGGCGCGGGCGTGTTTAAGGACCTGGCCGAGGCTTCGGAGCACATGGTGCACCTGAAGAAGCGCTTTGAGCCCACCGCGGCCGCCATGGCGCAGTACGACGACGTGTTCTCGGTGTTCGAGTCCTGCTACGAGGGCCTGGCCAAGGAAGCCTTCCCCAAGGTGTTCCAGTACCAGCAGAAGTATCATTAAAAGTTGTTCCGCAAAACAGGCCAAAGCCTGTTTTGCGGGTTTTTCACCGTTTGTTTGGCCGCCCTTTGTGTTTTGCAAACGAAACGCAAGAGCTCGCCCGGGGCCCCGCGATAGAGCTTGCACAACGAAGCTGAGGACCACGCCCGGGGCCCCCGCATGATCGAGTGAAGCGAGATCATGTGGAGTGGGCTGGCTTTGGGGCAACTATCCTTTGACCAAAGGAGTATTCTGATGGAATTTTCATTTTTGACCGCGCATAAGATCGTGTTCAAGCAGGGCGCCATCCACGAGCTCGTTTCCCACGTGGGCGAGCTTGGCAGCAACTTCCTGCTGGTGGTGGACCCTTTTTTTAAGACCTCGCCCGTGATGGAGAGCGTGAAGCAGCAGCTCGCCGATGCCGGCAAGCGCTTTACGGTCTACGCCGAAGTGGCCGGCGAACCGACGGTAGAGCAGGTGGACGAAGTGGCCGAACTGGCCGTAAAAGCCGGGTGCGACGCCGTTATTTCCATTGGCGGCGGCAGCAACATCGACGTGGGCAAGTCGGTCGCCGCGCTCATCACCAACGGCACCCCCGCCATCGACTACATGGAAGTGGTGGGCAAGGGCAAGAAGGTGACGGTGGAACCCGTGCCCTTTATTGCCGTGCCCACCACCAGCGGCACCGGTTCGGAAGTGACCAAGAACGCCGTGCTGGGCTCGAAGATCCACAACTTCAAGCGCTCGATGCGCTCCGATTCCATGATGGCGAACCTGGCCATCATCGACCCGGCGCTTGCCGCCGGCTGCCCCAAGAGCGTGACGGCCTTCTCGGGCATTGACGCCATGACCCACCTGATTGAAGCCTACACCACCTGGCGGGCCACGCCCATCAGCGACGGCTTGGCCTTAAAGGGCATTGAGCTGGCCGGCAAGTACCTGCGCCGCGCCTACGACGACGGTTCCGACATGGAAGCCCGCGAGGGCATGGCCGCCGCGGCGGTGATGGGCGGTATGGCCTTTGCCAACTCCGGCCTGGGGGCCGCGCACGGCATCGGCATGGTCATTGGCATTTTGTACCACGTGCCCCACGGCGAGGCCTGCGGCATTCTGCTGCCCCACGTGATGAAGCTGAACGCCCCCCACACCCTGGAGCGCATGGCAAAGGTGGGCGAGACCCTGACCGGCAAGCGCTTTGACTCTTTGGAGGAAGCCGCCAACGCCGCGGTGGACTTTATTTACGAGCTGAACGCGCACATGAACATCAAGCCGGACTTCAAGCACCTGAACATTCCCAAGGAGATGTTTCCCTCCATTGCGCAGCAGAGCTTTGGGACCAGCATGTCCTCCAACCCCCTGCAGATGGACGCCAAGGGGTGGGAGGAGTTCCTGGAAACCATTCTGTAGGCCTCGATTGCGGAATTTGCCGCAGGAAACAGGCGCGGCTTCACCCTGTACAGCAAAGCGCCCTTCGCGTATTGCGCGAAGGGCGCTTTGTGCCGTGTTTGCGAAAAGACCGCCCTGTCACCGCCCAGACTGGCAGTTGGGAAAGATCGCAAGCAGCTTTTCCTGGCCGCCGTAATCGTAAAACGACAATCCGTGCAGGGTAAACACCGAACAGCTGCCAGAAGAAAGGGTCAGCGTCAGGGTGCGCGGCTCGCCGCCCTCCTCAAGCTGGAGGGTCAGCACCCCGCCAAAGGGGCAGCCCGGCGGATAGGTCGGAGACGAACCGGAAGTGAGGAGTTCGGTAAGCGCCGCGAGCCCCTCCGCATCGGTGCGGGTATCGCTGCGCACCACGCCGAGCACCTGGTCGGGGAAGGAAAGGCTGGCGCTGAGCAGGCGGACCTCCTCCCGCGCGAGGTACTCCGTCGGGTCGAAGAACAGTATTGTCAACGAAAATCTTCCCAGCGCACCGCCTTCTTTTCCCGCTGCACAAAAAGGGCCGTCCCCTAAAACGGCCCTTCCTTTCCGTCGTGTTTTTCCTGTGTTCAGCCCCGGGCTTCTTCCAGCCCGGCGCAAACATACGCCCACGCTTCGTCGATCGTACTTCCGGCGTCGAGTCCCGTGTACACCTCCTGCGCAAAGCGCAGGCCCTCCGCGGTCTCCGCGAAGGTATACCGTACGCCGTCCATCAGCCCAAACTGGGCCAGATCCATCAGGCAAAGCGATTCCCCGCCCGCCTCGTAGCGCGACTCTTCCCCGTACCGCGTGGCCAGAAAGACCGCCTGCCTTCCCGGCGCAAGGGCTGAGGTCACGTCGCTGTCTTCCACCCACACGCCTTCCATCAGGGGGTTGGGCAGCAGCAGGCTGACCGTTTCACCAGCGTCTGGCCCGCCGGAAAGGCTTTGGGTCACCTTCACATCGATCACCGCGCGGTACATCACGCTGCCCCCCACCGTCAGGCGCAGGTTCTGGACGCGTACGACCTCTCCTGCAAAGGGCACGAGTTCCTGCGCAAAGATTTCCTCTTCCGTCAGGAAGACCCCTATGCTTTCGGCCGATGCCGTCCCTTCAAGCGGCGTTTCAACGGCCTCCGCCCGCACGCCGTCCGTCGAGCGGGCAAGCTCAAACTGCGGTTCGCTCCCGCCCCTCGCAAAGAGCAGCACGGCCGCTGCAGCCGCAACAACTGTTGCACCCACAAGCCATCTGCCCTTCTGGCTTTTCCTCTTTGGCTGCACGGCGGCTTCTTCCCCGCTTTCGAGGGGTGCGTCCAGCCCGCCAATTCCCTTCAGCAGGGCAAGCGCCGCCTGTTCGCGCGCCTGGCGGGCGTCTTCCTTCCGTTCGTCCGCCTGTCGTTTTTCCTCATTCTTTGTATCCCGTGTCATTCTATTTTCCCTGTTTTCACTCATATTCTTCTTTCCCCCCGTTCCAATTCGGCTTTCAGGCGCCTGCGCAATCGAAAGAGCAGAGACTTCGTGCTGCTTTGCGTGCGCCCCAGCCGCTTTGCAACCTCCGGCAGAGAAAAGCAGTGCCAGTAGCGCAGCAGAAAGGCCTTTCGGGCTTCCTCTCCCTCGCGCTCCAAAAAGCGGTCGATGATTTCCAGGGTTTCCCTCGCCTCGACGCGTTCTTCGACCGGCGCGCGGTCGGGCAGACACTCTGCCAGTTCCTCCACCAGCGCGCACAGGGCGGCGCCGCGCTTCTTTGCCCGGTTGTAATCCAGCCGGTTAAACGCCAGGTTGCGGGTGATCTTCCCCACGTACGCCCCCAGGCTGCGCGGCCGGTCGGGCGGCACGTTTTGCCACACGGCAAGCATGGCGTCGCTCACGCACTCCTCGGCGTCCCTGCCGTCTGCGAGCACGCGCCCCGCGAGCGCCATGCAGCGCCCTCCGTACCGCGCGCGCAGCGCTTCCAGGGCGGCTTCCTCCCTGGCAAACAGGCCTTCCACAATCTCGCTGTCGTTCATCTGCTTCCCTCCTTTGCGCCGGCTGCTTGTCACGATGGCCATCTATCTTTAATAGTAAGCAAAAACCGGCCGCGGTTGCGTCCGGTTTCCCCTTGCTGCTGGAAAATCACAAAGAAAGCGGCGGGAGCCGTCCCGGCTTTCCTCATCCAAAGCTCAGCCGCATCATGCTGCCCAGAATGGTAAAGCGGGTGAACAAATAGGGCCTGTCGTCCTTCGTGAAGGAGAGCTCGTCGTACAGCAGCACCGGCGTGCCGGGGCTGACCTTCATTTCCTTCACTTCAAAGGGGGTGGCGGTGGAGGCTTCGATCCATTCCTTGACCCGCGCGGGGCGCAGGCCGCAGCGCTCCTGCAATTGCAGCGTAAGGCGGGCCATGTCGATGATCAACAGGTCGCAATCCACCTTTTTGCCGATCTCGGGCCTTAAATAGCTGTACTGGATCTCGATGGGGGTGCTGCCGGCAATGAGCTTGTAGCGCGCGCGGATGATCTCGAACACCGGGCGGCCGGCTTCGAGGCGCAGCATGTCGGCCACCAAAGGAGTGGCCGGCACGGTGCCGGTTTTGACGATGCGGGAGACCGGCGTGGGCACCTGGGTATCGAGCTTGTTGCGCACCCCGATGACCGCGCCGGGAAAGCTCATGCCGGTGTTTGGCGGGGCCACAAAGGTGCCCACCCCCTGCCGGCGCTCCAACAGCCCCTCTTCTACCAAGGCGCCCACGGCGGCGCGCACCGTGCTGCGGCTGACGCCGTAAAGCGCCGCCAGCTGCACCTCTGACGGGATGCGGTCGTGCACCTTCCACTCGCGGGAAACGATCTTGTCTTTGAGCAGCTGGCAAAGCTGCGCCGACAAAAGCGTATGGCTCCCCTGCCGAAGCAATTTATTTTCTGTCAATGCCCTTCACTCCCCAAAGACATGGCCGCCGGCAGAGCTGTGCCGGCCGCTCGTTGTGCTGAATTGTGTGTTTCTGTACCCGGAAATGTCGCTTTATTCCCATTATTCTGTTTTGATTGTAACATATTCTTTTTTTGATGCAAAGCGGGGTTTTTTGTTTATTTTGCCGCAAAGCCAAGCGCGTGGGGTGTTTTGCCGCGCGGCAGCGCTGGTACCCTACACACACCCTTTTGCATATGTTAAAGAAGCAGCCTGTTGAAACAGCCGGCAGGCTGCTCAGACGCCAAAAAAGCCTGCCTTTCAGTTTCCCCTGCCGGAAATGTTTGGGCCCTGAACTGAACGCAAGGGCCGCCGCCTGCCTTTTGAAAGCGGCGGTCCCTGCGGCGGCAAGGCTTGCCCGGCGCGCTGAAAGCCGGCGGTCTCCGCCGCAAAACCCAAGGAGGTAACCCCAATGAGTCCCGTGAACTACGGCGGCCGCCTGCCGGCCGCTTCCGCCCGCGCCGCGCGCGCGCCCGCCCCAAGCGCTTCTGCCGGGCGGCCGCGCGTGCCCCTGGCCACGGCCTACGTGCCGTACCAGAAATTCGGCGAGACCTACCCGCCCAAAGAAGCGCTCCCCAAAGGCACGCTCTTCCCCTGCCTTTACCGGCCCTATCAATAAGGAGGCGCAGCATGAACGCCAACCAGAACGAACTGTTGACCGCCCTGATGGAGGCTGAGTTTGCCTGCGTGGAGCTCAACCTGTTTCTCGACACCCACCCCGACGACGCGGGCGCGCAGGCCGCCTTTGCCGCGCAGTCCCAGCGCCTGCGCGAGCTGAAGGCGCGCTATGAGCGCGAGGTCTCGCCGCTTCACAACTTCGGCTACTCGCCCAGCACCGGCGAAAATTGGGTAAGCGCCACCCCCTGGCCCTGGGAATGCAAGTGACCTTAGGAGGAAAGAGCGATGTGGATCTATGAAAAGAAACTGGAATTCCCCGTAAACATCAAAAAGCCCGACCTGAACGTGGCGCGCATCCTCATGGCGCAGTACGGCGGCCCGGCTTCGGAACTGACCGCCGGCATGACCTATTTGACCCAGCGCTACCACATGCCGGACGACCGCATCAAAGCCACCCTTACCGATATTGGTACCTTGGCGGCACAAAAGCCGTTTTTGTTTTTTGACAGCGGCGTAAAAAGTATTGTATCATAAAAAAAACGACCCGGCGCGGGGGAAAGGAGCGCGAGACCGCCGCCATGGAACAAAACAAGAAGCGGGCGCTTCCCCCCATGGACGGGCTGGAAGCTTTGAGGCAGGAGAACGCCAGATTGCGGGCCGAGCTCTCTTCGCTGATCTTTGCGCGCGACGAGCTGCTCCTGTACTGCCGGGAGCTGGAAAACACCTATTTGCGCCTCATTGGCGGTTTGGTGAACGCCGCCTTGGAAGCGCAGTACGACGCGCTGTATTACAAGCGCTTGATGGAGGAGCTGCGCGCCCTTAAAAACCAGCAGCGGCAGCCCACCGCGCGCGACGCCGCCAGAGCCGCCGCCGCGCTGGACGAAGAGTTTGAAGCGTACTGGAGCGAAGTAGAGGAGCAGAACGAGCGGGTGGAGGAGGCGCTCAGCAGCGGCCCCGCCGAAGGCGAGGAAGCCTTGAAAAGCCCGGAAGCCGAGCGGGAACGAGAGGAGCTGAAGGCCCTGTACCGCCGCATTGTAAAGGCGCTGCACCCCGATTTGAACCCCGACGTGACGCAGGACCAGCTGAATTTGTTTTACGCCGCTTCGGACGCTTACCAAGCGGGCGACCTGCAGGCGCTGCGCGCCATTGCCGAGCTGCTCGACAGCCCCGGCCTTGCCGCCGGCTTTGCCGCCAGGAAAAGAGAGAACGAGCGCGAACAGCTCCTTGCCGAGCGCGAGCGTTTGCGCGGCCTCATTGAGCACATCAAAGCAGAGATCGCGCGGATCCGCGCCACGCCGCCCTACACGCTCAAGCACTTCTTGGAGGACCCCCTGTGGGTAAAAACCGAGCAGAAAAAATACAAGCAGCTTTTGAAGCAGTACCGCGCCGAACGGGACTATTACCTTTCCGAGATCGAAAAACTCACCGGAACGGGGCGGCCCTAGCGCGGCAAAGGGCGCAAAAAAACCGCGGCAGCGTTGCGCGCGGGGCAAAAACCACGATCCTGTTCTTTTGTTTGGGGGTACCTTTAGTAGACAAAGGGCTACACGGTTTTCACGGCCCGGGCCCCCATAGAACATCGTTGCGAGCCCTTGACATAGGGGGTACAGAATGGGAAAGCTCATTTTGCGAAAAGGCGGGGTGGCCGGCCTGCTGCAGCGCCAGAACGGCGAACTGCCCCTGCCCTTTGGGCGGGAGATCTTTTTATTACAGACCCACATTGCCGGTACTTCGCACGTAAAGAACATCAAAAAGCTGGCGGAAGCGCTGCAGCCCGGCGAGCGGCTGGATCTTTTCCGCGAGCCCGAAAACCCCTACGACGCTTTGGCCGTGCTCGTCAAAAACCAAAAGGGCCAGAAATTAGGATACCTCCCCCAAAAGCAAAACGCCATATTCGCCCGGCTGATGGACGCCGGCAAACAGCTTTACGCCGAGATGGACCACCAGCGGACCATCGACGGGTGGATCAAGATCGACATCCGCGTTTACCTGCGCGACTGAGCGTTACGCCCGCCCTTTGCCCTGCCGCCAGAACACGTAGGTGGTATTGTTGGAGCGTTCGGGCAAAAACCGAAAGCCCAGGCCGGTGAATTCCTTGGCGGCCTCGGGCGTTTCCGCACCCCGCACGATGAAAAAGCGGGCCATTTCCCCCCGCGCCATTTTGCAGAGCGTGCCCTTTTCGGCCGCTTTGCCGTTGGTTTCTTCCAAAAATTTGCAGGTGACGAAGCGCGCTGACGGGGGCAAAAAGCCCTCTACCGCGCTGCTGTATTCTTTGGAGGCCAGGTTCAAAATACAGGGGCGTTCGCCCTCCTCTTCGCACAGGGCCTGGGCGAGCTTGCCGCCCCAGAAGGCGTAAAGGTTCCTGCTTTTGCCCACCGCGAGCTTAGCTTGCATTTCCAGCCGGTAGGGGGTTACGCCATCGAAGGGGCGCAGCAGCCCATAAAACCCCGAAAGGATGCGCACCTGCGCCTGCGCGTACCCAAACTGCGGGCCGGTGAACACGCTGGGCGCCATGTGCCGGTACTGGATGCCGTCGTAAGAAAAAAGGGCCGGGGTGACGCCGCGCCGCAGGTCCATGTGCGCCAGGCGTTCGGCGTTTTGCCGGGCGATGGCGTCGCTGCACCGCCACAGGGCCTTGATCTGGGCGTAGCTGAGCTGGCGCAGCGCGCCAAGCAGCTGTTCGGCCTCGGGCAAAAAGCGCGGCAGGGCGGCCACTTCCAAGTCGTCTGCCTTTTGGTGCATCTTTTTTGCGGGGGAAAGAATGATCTTCAACGCTTCTCCTTTTTAGAGCCGCCGCGAAACAGGCGGCAATTTCGTCCGGCAGAAACCGGCCGCACAGAGCCTGAAGCTTTTGCCGTTCCCAAAACTTGCGGTTTTGTGCCTTCCTTTGGCAGAGCGCCCTTTTACTCTGTGCGCTCCGCCCAATTTTCGGGGGCGTTCTGGGCCCTTTGTTTTGCCGGGCGGCAGGCGGTGAGCAAAAAGCTTTCCTGCGCCAACCCGGCGATGAGTTCTTTGGCGAGGGAGCCGTCTAAAATGACGCTGACCCAGTGGCGCTTGTTCATGTGGTAGGCCGGCACGATGGCCGCAAACGCCCGGCACAAAAACTCCGCCTGCAGGGGCTCGGCCTTGAGGTTGAGCCAGATGCGCCCCTGGCGCTCGAACACCGCAGCGAACATTTTGCCGCCCGGGCCGTGGCGCAGCACCGTCCAGTTGGGGTCGTGGAAGGGGGCGTCTTCCACCGCGCCGGGGAACTGCAGGCAGAGCGCCACCGCCTCTTCGCGCGTGGTCATGCCCAGGCCTCCCGGCCGGAGCCTTCGCGCAGCGCCTGCAAAATGGCGCTGTCTGCCGGGCAGAAGGCGTAATTTGCGCTCTCCTCGGGGGTCAAAAACCGGAGGTCGTTGTGCTCGAGCTTTTGCGGCCGGCCTTCCACAATGCGGGCGTGAAAGAGCGTGAGGTGCACGGTGAGGTCGGGGTAGGCGTGGGTCAGCTCCAAAAACACCGGCCCCACCGCCACGGTGACGCCCAGTTCTTCCCGGCATTCCCGCACCAGGGCCTGCTCTTTGCTTTCCCCCGGTTCGACCTTGCCGCCCACAAACTCCCACAGCAGGCCCCGCGCCTTGTGCGCCGGGCGCTGGCAGGCCAAAAACCGCCCGTTTTCCCAAATGAGCGCCGCCACCACCTGGGTGACCGCTTGCTGCCCTTTCATGGCTCTTCCTCCTTGTTTTGCGCCGCCGGCAGCAAAACCGGCGGTTTTGTTTTTACCATTGTAGCACAAAACCCCCGGCGGGGCGCAACCGGCCGGGGGTCATTCTTTGCGGGGGGCTGTTTTTTTGCGCGGGGCGGGGGGCGGCAGAAGCGTGAACCACGCCGCGCCCTGAAGGCCGGTGTAGCGCGCTTCGAGCAGCCCGCCGGGGTGCAGCGTAAGGCTTTGGAGCAAGGCGGCGCAGAACTCCGGCTGCTGCCAGAGCGCCTGCGCCGCCCTGCACAGCGCCTCTGCCTGGGGCTCCGGCCCGCCGGGCGGGGCGGGGGGCTTGGGGCGCGCGGCGAGGCGGCGGAGCTTTTCGTTGTACGCGGCGTTCATGAGGCGCAGGTCGTCCTCTGCCACCGCGCCTTCTAGGTAGGCGTCCAAAAGCGCTACCTTTTTGGCCCGCAGCGCCGCAGCCTGCCGCGCGCAGGACGCGGCGCTTTGTGCGGCGCTCTGCCGTTCT
>CALWSW010000006.1 GCA_944384305.1 uncultured Christensenellaceae bacterium | reverse complement strand
AAAGAGATCAATCCCGCTCCTGCAAAGCCTGTTGCCTGATGGCAGTTTAGACCACGTTAGATTTAAATTAAATCGGCCGGCGCAGAAACGCTCTGCGCCGGCCTTTTGCGCTGCTGCCTGCTCTGTTTTGAGCAAAACGAAGTTGAACGGCAGCTCGTTGGATTGCGCGCACACAAAAAAGAGCCTTTCAGGCTCTTTTTTGTGCAAATGGCAGAGGTTCGGTTTACACCTGCTCCAATGCTTGCGCAATATCGGCGATGATATCTTCCGCGTTTTCGATGCCGACGCTCATGCGGATGAGATCGGCCGAAACGCCGGCTTCGATCAAAGCCTGGTCGGAAAGCTGGCGGTGGGTGGTGCTGGCGGGGTGCAGCACGCTGGTGCGCGCATCTGCCACATGGATGACGATGTTGGCGAGCTTTAAGGCTTCCATGAACTTAGCGGCGGCTTCGCGCCCGCCCTTTACGCCAAAGGAAATGACGCCGCAGGTGCCGTTGGGCATGTACTTTTTGGCGCGTTCATAGT
This sequence comes from uncultured Christensenellaceae bacterium, assembly GCA_944384305.1. GTDB lineage: Bacteria > Bacillota > Clostridia > Christensenellales > CALWSW01 > CALWSW01. Next base: position 34,898 of record CALWSW010000006.1, on the reverse strand, counting down.
ACTCGTTGGAGGGAAGGCCGGGGTAGTTGATCCAGCTGATTTTGCCGTTGTTTTCAAGGTACTCGGCGACCTTCTGAGCGTTCTCGCAGTGCTTGGCCATGCGCAGGGGCAAAGTTTCGAGCCCGAGGTTCAGAATATACGCCGTGTTGGGCGTCATGCCGATGCCCAGGTCGCGAATGAGCTGGGCGCGAGCCTTGGCAATGTAGGCCGCTTTGCCAAAATGCTGGGTGTAGGAAAGGCCGTGGTAGGATTCGTCGGGCTCCACAAGGCCGGGGAACTTGCCGTTCGTCCAGGCGAATCTGCCGGAATCCACAACGGCGCCGCCAACGACCTGAGCGTGGCCGTCCATGTACTTTGTGGTGGAATGGATGACGATGTCGGCCCCCCATTCAAACGGGCGGCAGTTGACCGGAGTGGGGAAGGTGTTGTCGACGATGAGGGGCAGGCCGTTGCTGTGGGCGAGCGCTGCCATTTTTTCAATGTCAAGCACTTTGAGCACGGGGTTTGCAATGCTTTCGCCAAACACCACTTTGGTATTGGGGCGAATGGCCTTTTGAAGCTCTTCCAAGGGCGCGTCGGCGTCTACAAAGGTGGTCTCGATCCCCAGCCGGCGCAGCGTGACGTCAAAGAGGTTAAAGGTGCCGCCGTAAATGGTCGCAGAGCTTACAATATGGTCGCCGGCACTGCAGATATTGAGGACCGAAAGGAAGGAAGCCGCCTGCCCGCTGGCAGTGAGAATGCAGCCAACGCCGCCTTCCAGTGCGCAGATCTTTTTTTCTACGGCTTCCACCGTGGGGTTCCCAAGGCGGGAATAAAAGAAGCCGTCCACCTCAAGGTCAAAAAGCTTTCCAAGATATTCCGCAGAATCGTACTTAAAGGTCGTGCTCTGCACGATGGGAAGCACGCGCGGCTCGCCGTTTTTGGGTTCGTAACCCGCCTGCACGGCGATGGTGTCCAAATGCTCAAAATTCATGACAACAACTCCTTTTCACCTAATGAGTGCTTTCGTTAATTTGTATCTTCGGTCAGTGTAAAATCCATGACAAAGAGGCTGAGGTCTTCATTGGGGAAAGACTTGCGGCATTCCCGCATTTCGTCGGTAATGGCGTTTGCCACCAGCACGCCGGAGACCTTCTGCAGCCGCTTGGCGAGTTGGCTTTTGACCAGCGCTACCTGCTGGGCCAGCTTTGCCACGGTAAGGACCCCATCGCCTTTTCCCCGGGCAACAGCAACCACAATGTAATCCCTTCCGCTGCGCAAAAGCAGGTCCACGCGCCCGCCGCCCATCAGGAAAAACTCCCGGCCGTAGTCCGACTCGTCGTCGTAAACGGTGGCTTTTCGGCCAAAGAGCTCGCCGGTCTGCTGTACGCGGCGCTCCAGCTCGTCCAAGATCAGCCGTTTGTCTACGGCGACTTCAGAATTTTTTCCGCCGGAAAGCCAGATCCGGTCTGCGCCCAGCAGCACTTCGCCGCCCTCGGCAGCTTTCCTCAGGCGGGGGATCTCCATCAAATAGGACTGGTTGAGGCGCCCCTTTTCTACCTGGTCGGCAATGAACTGTTCGCATTCTGCGTAATGGCCCATCCGTTCGAGCGCCGCAACGGCATTTTGGTAGGGCAGGCTGCCGTCCAGATTGAGCGTGATGGCACGGTTGAACTGCGCGAACGCTTCGTCGGGCTTATCAAGCCGCAGCAACATGCAGCCCAGGTTGTTGACGGCACAGGGATAGGTTTCATCGAGCAGCACGCAGGAACTGTACAGCCCGCTGGCCAGTTCAGTCTTGCCTGCCTTGTCGGCCGTCCAGGCGTAATCGAAATAAAAGGCCGGGTCGGCCGAATACATGGCGCTGCCCGCCGCCCGTTCAAAGTAAGGAAGGGCGCTGCGCCAAAGCCGCATATCGTAAAAGGCCATGGCGGTCAGGTAGTGCGCCAAATAGCAGGTGGGGTCAGCCGTCATCGCGAGGGTAAGAAGGTCGAGCTCCCGTTCGATGTCGCCGTCCTGCGAGTCCGCGATCTCCAGCGCTTCGCAGACCCAGCCCATGGCGCACAGCGGCCAATGCTTAAAAAAGAGTTCGGCGACCTTGGCGTACATGCCGGGGAAGGAGGGCGTAAAGGTCCACACAAAGCAGTCGATCCACCAGTCACACCCGGCGACTTCCCCGTACAGGCGCTTTTCACTCTCGAGGTACAGGTCAAACTGCGCGGCGAAATCTTCCAAATCGCCCTTGCAGTAAGCTTCGTAAGCAAGAAGGTAGTAATACGCGTGTTCGTGCGGCAGCTGCCCCAACAGCTTGTGAAAATCCTCCCACAACGCGTTCATCCGCTCAAAATTGGGGTCGGGCGCGGTGCGTTCTTCGGTAAGAAAAACGCAAAGATCGTAGCCCAATTCTTCTTTTTGGGCTACGTCGTCCCGCAGGCCGCCGCGGGCGTTATAGGCGCTGCCGCGCTGCTTTTTCTTTTTCCATTCGTCAAAGGAAACTACGGTCATCCAGGTCCTCCCCTGCGGTTATTTTTTAACGGGAACGATCTCCAGCCAGTAATCGTCGGGGTCGTTGATGAAGTAGATGCCCATCTTGGGGTTTTCATAACAAATACAGCCCATCTCGGCGTGCTTTTTGTGGGCGGCTTCCATGTCGTCTACTGCAAAGGCGAGGTGGAACTCATTGTCGCCGAGGTCATAGGGGCGGTCCATGTCCCGCAGCCAGGTCAGCTCCAGCTGGTGCGAGCTCGTGCCGTCGCCAAGGTACACGATCTTGTAGGAACCGTCTTCGGCGTGCTTTTCGCGCACAACGGTCAAACCGAGCGCTTCCTGGTAAAAACGCAGGGATTTTTCAAGGTCGAACACGTTGAGGTTGTTGTGGACCATCGTAAATTTCATGGAATACCTCCTAAAAATCTGTGGGCGGTCATTCGTCGAGCGTCAAACAGTCGCCCGGGGCCTGCGGGCAGAAAAAGCGCGCCTTGGCGGCCAGTGCAGCAGGGGCAAATGCCGCCGCTGCGCTAAAGTTCCCCCAGAAATGCATGGGAACAAAGACCCTGCAGCGGACGCGGGCCAAAAACTCTTTTGCGCCGCGGGCGTAGTCGCCCTCCATGCGCGGATCGACCGGGAAACAGGCCAAATCAAAGGCCGGGTACTTAGCGGCGATGTTGGCTAAAATCTCTTCAAAGGCCTGCTGCATCGCAGCCATTTCCTCTTCCGTCGACTCGCCCGTCCAGTGCCAGTCGTTGAGATCGCCGGCGTGAAAGACCTTGCTGCCGCCGCATTCGAGCGCGAAGGAGACCCCTTCGTCGGTAGAACCAAAGGCCGAGATGCGAAGCGCGCCATCCTCGTAAACTTCCCCGGGGGAAAGGACGATGCACCCCTTTGGCCTGTTCGCGATGTCGGAAGAAAAGACGTAAATAATATCGTCTTTTTTCTCCTGCCAGGTTAAAACAGCGGGGGAAAAGTGGTCTCGATGGCGGTGGCTGGCAAGCACATAGAGCGGCTTTTCAGAACAAAACAACTCTGCGGGCGGGGCTGCGCCTTCGGGCGATTCAAAATAATCGATCACAACGTTTGCCCTGTCAAAAAAGAAGGCAAAGCCGCTGTGATGCAGGTATTGGACTTTGATGGCGGTGCTCCTTTCTCAGAGGGCGTCGGTGTCGTACTGTGCGCGAGGGCCGCCGATATACTTGGGACGGGTGCGGGCCATAACGACATTCGCTTCGCCGATACGGCTGGTTTCGCAGCGCACCGGCACGGCGACCCGGCGCAGGTGCATCCCGATGAGGGTGTCGCCGATGTCGATGCCCGCGTGTGCCTGGATGGTTTCTACCACGCAGGGCTCTTCAAACGCTTCGTAGGCACACATAGCCATGGCGCCGCCGGCGTGCAGGGCGGGGCGGACCGTCACCTCTTCCAGCTGGTACCGTTCCATGCAGGCACGCTCCACCACGAGCGCGCGGTTGAGGTGCTCACAGCACTGAAAAGCGAGGAAAATACCCGCTTCCCTTGCAACGGGCAAAAACGCGCTCAAAATCGCCTTTGCCACGTCTTCCGAAGAACCCTTGCCAATATGTTTTCCCAGCACTTCGCTGGTGCTGCACCCAACGACAAGGATCTCTCCTTTTTTTAAATGAGCGGCGCTGAGCAAAGCGGTGATCGCTGCCCTGGCCTCACGCTGTATGCTGCAGAATACTTCCTCCATTTTGCGGTCGCCTCCCAAAGGAACATGGCTTCAGATCTTCTTCCGCCTTTTTTTCAAGTATAGTTCTGAATGGTGCGTTTGTAAAGAAAAAGCGCTGGCGCGGCGCCGAAAGAGCGCCGGGCCGCGGAAAAACCGTTTGGAAAGAGGAAAAGGCCAAATCACGGCGCCGTTCTTTTCATATGATCGCTTCCGTTGTGGCTGTGCCGGCTTTACCTTATATATTGCAGTTTTTGCGGCAAATGCTGCACTGCGCTTGAAATTATTTTGAGGGCACTAAAAAGCCTTGTGGGGCCTCGCGTTGACAGTCCGGGGAATTCGACGTATAATTTCAGCAAAACGCCGGCATTGGCACGCGCTGCCCGCTTCTTGCGGGATTTTATTTTGCCGGGCGCAGTTGGGGCCAATGCGGCGTTTTGGAATTTGTTGTTTTGCCTATCACGCTGCAGAACCGACGTTTGGGAGGTTTGCCATGTCTCGTGTTGCCGAATCCATTGAACAGCTCATTGGCCATACGCCCTTGCTCCATGCCCGGCGCATGGAAAAGAAACTCGGGTTAGACGCCGTTCTTCTTTTAAAGCTGGAGGCTTTTAACCCCTTGGGGAGCGCCAAAGACCGCGCTGCGCTCTACATGATCGACGATGCGGAAAAGACCGGCAAGCTCTGCCCGGGCGGACTGATCGTAGAGCCTACGAGCGGCAACACCGGCGTGGGCCTGGCCTATATCGCTTCGGCGCGAGGCTACCGCCTGATCCTTACGATGCCGGCTTCCATGAGCGAAGAGCGCAAGGCGCTGCTGCGTGCCCTCGGCGCCGAATTGGTGCTCACGGACGCTGCCGCCGGCATGGCGGGCGCCGTAGAAAAAGCCGAAGAGATCATTCGGGAAAATCCCGGCGCATGGATGCCGGGGCAGTTCGAAAACCCGGCCAACGCTCGCGCGCATGTAGAGACCACGGCTGAAGAGATCTGGAACGATACCGAGGGCAAGGTCGATGCCTTTGTGGCCGGCGTGGGCTCGGGCGGCACCATCACCGGCGTCAGCCGGGGGCTGAAGGCACACGATCCCAAAGTACACGTTGCGGCGGTCGAGCCGCTTTCTTCACCGCTGCTTTCCGGCGGCAAAGCCGGCCCGCACGGCATCATGGGCATTGGCGCGAACTTCGTTCCCAAGCTGCTGGACCGCACGGCCTACGACGAGGTCATTGCCGTCGCTGATGACGAGGCTTACGAGTGTGCGCGAATGCTCGCAAAGGTAGAGGGCGTTTTTTGCGGCATTTCTTCGGGCGCTGCTGTGTACGCGGCCATTCAGCTTGCCAAGCGCCCGGAATTTGCAGGGAAGACCATCGTTGCGCTTTTGCCCGACACGGGCGAACGCTACCTGTCCACTCCGCTGTTTGCCGAGTAGACGCACAGTTCTGCTTTACTTTGTTTGCTACACTGCCGTGTGAGGCAGAAAAAAGGAGATCTTTCATAATGAATACCGACAAGCGCATCCGCAAGCTGGCTTTTGGCGGGGTGTTTACTGCGCTCATTGCCGTTGCCACGATGTTTTTAAAACTTCCGGTGCCCATTACCAGCGGTTATGTGCATCTGGGCGACGGCATGATCTTTGCCGCTTCTGCCTACCTGGGCCCCTGGGGCGCGGTGGCGGGCGCGCTGGGCAGCGCGCTTGCCGACCTGTTGGGCGCTATGCTTATTACATGATCCCCACCGCCATCGTCAAAGGCGCAATGGGGCTGATCGCCGGCTTGTATTTTAAAAAGGCTGCGGGCAAAAAGTTCAGCTTTCTCAAAGCGGCGCTGTTGTTTGTGCTGTGTGAAGCTGTGATGGCGCTGGGCTACTTCCTTGCCGAGTGCATCATGTACAACGCGCAGACCGCTGCCGGTGCAATTTTGCCCAATCTTATCCAGGGCGTATCGGGCGTCGTCATTGGGCTGGTGTTTTCCCCGGTCGTGCTGCGCGTGAAAGAACTTTAAACAATCTGCGGAACCAGTAAAAAAACCGGGGGCAAAGCTCCCGGTTTTTCATGTTCTCTTAATCTGCTTCATGGTAGAATATAAAAAAACAAAAATAGAATGGAAGGAGAGTGCCCATGCGGATCCTTGTAGTAGAAGATGAGCCGGGATTGAATGAGATTATTGTTAAAAAGCTGGCGCAGGAGCGTTACAGCGTGGATTCCTGCCTGAACGGCCTCGATGCGGAAGATTATCTGGCGGCGGCGGAGTACGACGCCGTGGTGCTGGACATAATGCTCCCCGGGCGGGACGGCCTGGAGGTGCTGCGCGGCCTGCGCGCGGCGGGAAAGAAGACGCCGGTGCTTTTGCTGACCGCGCGAGACAGCATCGACGACCGCGTGCGCGGCCTGGATGCCGGGGCAGACGATTATTTGGTAAAGCCTTTTGCGCTTAAAGAGCTGCTTGCCCGCATCCGCGTCATGATGCGCCACGTTTCCGGCACGGCGAGCAACACCATTGCCGTTGGGGATCTGACCATCGACTGCAGCGCCCGCACGGTCCATAGAGCGGGAAAGGCCGTTTCCCTTACGGCAAAGGAATTCGACGTGCTGGAATACATGGCCCGCAACGCCGGCGTCGTGCTCTCGCGCGAGCGCATCACAGAACATCTTTGGAGCTTTGATTACGACGGCGGCTCCAATGTGGTCGATGTTTACATCCGGTACCTGCGCAAAAAGATCGACGAGGGGCGTGAGAAAAAGCTTATCCACACGGTGCGCGGCGCAGGCTATGTGCTGCGGACGGAGGAATGATGTCTGTCAAAGCAAAGATCACGTTCTGGTATGCCGCGTCGCTGCTGGTCATTTTGGCGCTGGTGCTGGTCTTTTTGCTGAGCGTGGGAGGCATACAGGCCCGGCGTGACTTGGAAGCGACGCTGATCTCCACCGTAGAACTGGAGGTCGTACGGGTGGAGATCGACGATTACGACGGACCGGATGACGACGATCTTTTAAACCCGCGTGTGTATCCGGTGACTGAAAACGTGCTCGTGGAGCTTGAGGATGTGACCTTTTATCAAAACGGCGCCTACATTGCGGTCTATTACAATGGTTTTATTTTGGATGGCGTCCTGCCCCAGGGGATTACACTGCCTGCCCCCGCCGGCAACGGCCTGTCGGTGTATGGGAACTGGCTCGTTTACGACTTGGCGACTTCTGATGAGGGCGTAACGGTCTACGTGCGCGGCTGCGCCGACCTCACGACTGCCACCAACACGTTTTCCTCGCTGCTTGGCCTGGCGTTCATTGCGCTGCCCATCATCCTGTGCGTTGCGCTCATCGGCGGCTATCTCATCACCAAGCGGTCTTTCGGCCTGGTCAAGCGCATCGTGCAGACGGCCGACAGCATTGCAGAAAGCGGCGACCTTTCGCGAAGGATCGGCGCGGGGCAGAGCAACGACGAGCTGCACGTTTTGGCCAACGCCTTTGACCGAATGTTCGACCGCATCGAAGAGTCGTTCCAAAAGGAAAAACAGTTTACTTCTGACGCCTCGCACGAGCTGCGCACCCCCACGGCGGTCATCATTGCGCAGAGCGAATATGCGCTCGAGCACGAGGAGGCGCGGGAACACGCCCTGCAGGTGATCTCCTCGCAGGCCAAAAAGATGTCGGCCATGCTTTCGCAGCTTCTGATGCTTGCCCGCGCCGACCGCGGCACGCAGAAACTCAATCGGGAACAGCTCGATCTCAGCGAGCTTACCGATATCATCGTTCAGCAGCAGGCCGAGCTCGCAGAGGAACGGCACATCACTTTTGAAAGCGACTTGGAACCCGAGGTGCGGGTGTGTGCCGACGAGACTTTGATCATGCGCGTGCTCATCAACCTCACAGACAACGCTGTTCGCTACGGCAAGGACGGGGGAAAGATCAAAGTCGCGCTGCACCGGATGGGAAACCGCGCGGTCGTCTCTGTGCAGGACGACGGCATCGGCATTTCGGAAGAAAACCAGAAAAAGGTGTGGGAGCGCTTTTACCAGGCCGATCCTTCTCATGGCGGTGAAGGTTCCGGCTTGGGGCTTTCAATGGTCAAGTGGATCGTAGAGGCCCACGGCGGCTCGGTTTGGCTGGAAAGCGAGCTGGGCAAGGGAAGCACTTTTTGCTTTTCGCTGGAGCTTTGCCCGCAAGACAAAAATAAGGAAGAGTGACACTGTAAAAGAAAAGCCGCAAAAAGGCGCCCGGAAAGAGATCCGGACGCCTTTTGCGTGGTATAATGGCAGACGGAAATAAAGGAAGGGGTTGGATCCCTTGAGCAGGCCGGGATGTGCAAAGAGGAAAACCGCCTGGGAAACGGCCGGAAAAACGCGCCAAAAACTTTTTAAAAAAGAGGGAGGCTTTAATTCTAATTTAATTATTGCCCTTTACAATAAAGCCATAACGAAACGAGGGCCGCAAAATAAGCCCCTGAGAATTTGAAGGAGATGATAAACGATGAAAAAGAACCTGATCAAAACCCTTTGTGCGACCGCCGCGCTTTCCTTTGCTCTGGCTGCTTCTACCGGCGCTCTCGCCGCCACGACCATCGGCCAGTCGGCCGCCCGCACCGCTGCGCTCGAGTATTCCGGCTTCCGCTCGGAGGATGTGGACTTCTTTCGCACCAAGCTTGACCGCGAAGATGGACGGCAGATCTATGAAGTGAGTCTCACTACCGACACCGCCGAGTACGAGTACGGCATCGACGCCCAAACCGGTGACGTGCTGCAGTACGAGATGGAGCTCTTTTACTCGCAGCGCGGTTCGAGCACGGGCACGGCGATCGGCCTGACGAAGGCAAAGTCGCTGGCGCTCGCGGACGCCGGTTTTAAGACGGAGGACGTTACCTTCCTGAAGGAGCGCTTGACGAGTGATGACGAGTACGAGCTCAACGCTGCAAGCGGCAAGATCGTGCAGCAGAGCATCGACTACTTTTTGCCGGCTTCCTCGGGCAGCGGCAGCCAGGTGAGCCCTGGCGGGAACAGCGACTACATTGGTGTGAGCAAGGCAAAGTCGATCGCCGTGAAGGACGCTGGCACCACCACGGCAAAGGCTGAGTTCATCAAGGCAAAATTCGACTACGATGACGGCCGCGCCACGTATGATGTCGAATTTTATGCCGACATCGTGAAGTACGAGTACGACATCGAGGCCAAGACCGGCGAGATCATTGGCTACGACGCCGAGGACTACGGCCACAGCGCTGGCACGGGAAGCTCCGTCACCCTCTCTGAAGCCAAGGCGATCGCGCTGGACCACGCTGGCGTTTCCGCCTCCGAGGCCGAGTTTTACAAATCCGGCCGGGATTATGACGATGGCCGCATCCGCTACGAGTTTGAGTTTATTGCCGGCAATGTGAAGTACGAGTACGAGATCGACGCCAGCACCGGCCGCGTCGTTACCTGCGAAAAGGAGACCATCCGTCAAACCTCGGGTTCTGCTGGCGGCAGCGTTTCTGCCGATAAGGCAGAGGAGATCGCTCTGGATCACGCCGGCCTTTCTGCCGGCAGCGTTTGGGGGCTGCGCACGAAGTACGAGCGCGATGACGGCATCATGGTCTACGAAGTGGAGTTCCGTTCCGGCCGCTATGAGTACGAGTACACCATCAGCGCCTCGACCGGCCGCATCCTCGAGTGGGATAAGGACTACGACGATTGACCGGCTGAAAAAGCAGATAACAGTATAACCCGAACGCCCGGCAGAAGGGAAAAGAGCGCCCGTTCTGCCGGGCGTTTTCTTCTGCGCTGTGCAGGGAGAAAGCGAAGGCGCAGGAAAGCGGTGGCGGATCGGGCAAAAGCGCGCTATAATAGACCCAGCACTTCACAGGCGAGCGCCTGTTAAACAAAGGAGAATTTTTTATGGAGCATCCCATCGTTACGATCGAAATGGAAAACGGCGGCGTCATTCGCGCCGAGCTTTACCCCGAGATCGCGCCTAAGAGCGCTGCCAATTTCATCGACCTCGTCAAAAAAGGCTTTTACGACGGGCTGACTTTTCACCGCGTCATCAAGGGCTTTATGATCCAGGGCGGCTGCCCCAAGGGGGACGGGACGGGCGGCCCCGGCTACACGATTTTTGGCGAATTCAAGCAGAACGGCTTCGAAAATCCTTTAAAGCACACGCGCGGCGTTCTTTCCATGGCGCGCGCGGGCGACCCCAATTCGGCCGGCAGCCAGTTTTTCATCATGACGGATGATGCGCCGCATCTTGACGGCGCCTACGCGGCTTTTGGGAAAGTGACCGATGAAGAAAGTCTGAAGACCGTGGACGAGATCGTGAATTCCCGCACCCCTAGGAGCGAAGCCATGGCGGGCAAGGATATCAACAACCTGCGCGACGGGAACGGCAACGTCGTTTATGTGCACCAGGGGAACGTCGATATGCCTCTTTCGCCCTGCCGCATCAAAAAGGTGACGGTGGAAGGCGCTTGAACCCATGCCCGTGTATACCCGCGGCCCTGTGCCGCGGTTTTACCTTTCGTTCTATTTATATTTTTTAGGAGGAACCCATGGATCTTGGCTTGAAGGGAAAAACCGTTATCGTCACCGGCGGCTCAAAAGGGATCGGCTCCGGTATTTGCACTGCTTTTGCTGAGGAAGGCGCGAACGTGGTGGTCAACTACCGTTCCGATGCGGCCGGCGCAGAAGCTTTTGCGCAGTCGCTCATGGAAAAGGGCGCAAGCGCCGTGCTCGCCGTGCGCGGCGACGTGAGCAGGGAAGAGGATGCCCACAGCGTGTTCGAAGCAGCGCTCAACAGGTTCGGCGCTGTCGATGTGCTGGTCAATAACGCCGGGATGGTGCAGGAAGCGACCGTTGAGATCAAGGATATGACCCTGGAATATTACGAGACCATGGTGCGCAACAACACCTCTAGCATGTTTTTGATGTGCCGGGAAATGGTGCGCCACGTCCTTGCCCGCGGGTACGGCGGCGCGCACATCATCAACGTGCTGTCCAAAGCGTCTATTTCCTCCACTTCGCCTGGGCAGACCCATTACGTCACCTCTAAGGCCGGCGGCATGGGCTTTACCAAATCGCTTGCGGCAGAAGTCACCAAGTACGGCATCCACGTCAATGGCATTTTGCCGGGGTTCGTCAAAAATCAATTCCAGGAGGCCGAGGAAAAGCGCGACCCCGAAGCTTATGCAAAGCGGATGGAGGTCGTCAACCGGCGTTCGCCCATCGGCCGCATTGCAATGCCGATCGACATGGGGTACATGTGCGCCATGCTCGCTTCGGAAAAATCCGCCTTCTGCATTGGTGCAATGGTCGATCTGACCGGCGGCAGGCTGCTGTAAGAGGCTTTTTGTGTGCAAAAAAGGCGCGGTGCTTTGCCGCGCCTTTCCTGTATTGTTTTAGGCAAAAAGGGCTGGTGAAAGTCCTGCACAGAAATTTTGCGTGAATTTTTCGATAACACGGGCTAAATTACTTGACAAATATCGTGTGATATATTATCTTATATATACAGGTATACAATATACAAGTTCCAGAGTGACGTGGTACCATTTCTGCAGGGCGTTTGCCCGCTGTGGGCGGCGCCGGCCGGATGTCAGCTGTCTTCCCGTATCACGCAGAGAATTACAGGTCATGGGTCCGTTGCAGGGAGGAATTCATGCTCGACAGAAACAACCCCAAACCGCTTTACGCGCAGTTGGAAGATATCCTTCGCGCCTCGATCGTCAACGGCGAGTGGGAGGTCAACCACGCCATTCCTTCGGAAAACGAGCTTTCCAAAACCTATGGGCTCAGCCGCATGACGGTGCGCTCGGTCATTACCTTGCTGGTCAAGGAAGGGCTGCTTTACCGCGTGCAGGGCAAGGGTACCTTTGTATCTCAGCCCAAGATCGCCACACGCTCGCCGGCCTACATGGGCGTTCGCGAACAGCTGGAGCAGATGGGGTACGAGATCCGTACCAAGCTCGTCAAAAAAGAGATCATTCCTGCCACGGTGCATGTCGCCGCCATGCTGGGCATCCAGCCGGGCGAAAATGTCATTTACATTGAGAGGGTGCGCTTTACCGGTGAGGAGGCGATCAGCGTCCATCGTTCTTACCTGCCCTGCGCGCTCTGCCCTTCGCTGGGCGAGGCCGATTTGGAAAAAGAGCAGCTCTGCTCGGTGATCGAGCAGCAATTCGGCTTTAAATCTGCGGCGGTCTCTGAATCGCTCGAATCGGTGCCAGCTAAGGTGGAAGAAGCTGAATTGCTGGGGATCGAGCGCGGATACCCGCTCCTTTACCTGGAAGACGTCAACAAAGACGCGGACGGCCGCATTTTTGAGTACGCCAAGGTGCTCTTCCGCGGCGACAAAGTAAAGCTCCACTTTGAATACGAGGCCTGAGGCGCACATAGAATAGGGAATCCCAACCGGTTCCCTCTATTTGCACCACAGCTTGTATACACATGAACTAACACGGCAGAACACGATCGTTTCACTACTTCGTCACTCCCGGTTTTGCAAAAAAGGAGGGTCTTGCCATGAAAAACTTATTCGTCTCTGTTTTATTGGATGCTAAGGCAGAAAAGAAAGCCGCCGCCTCGATCAACATTTTGAACTACAACACCGCAAAAGCTGTGATGGACGCCGCGGAACGCGCCGGGCGGGACGTTATCGTACAGCCTTCGACCGGTACGGTGCGCCGCTACGGCGTAGAGCAGATGTTCGCTATGCTCGACGGCCTGCGCAAGGGCCGCAGCGTGCGCGTGGCCATCCATTTGGACCACTGCACCGACACCGCACTTGCCAAAGCCTGCGTGGACGCCGGGTGGGATTCGGTGATGATGGACTTTTCGGCGCTGCCCATGGAAGAGAACATCGAAAAGACCCGCGCCATGGTAGAATATGCTCACGCCCGGCAGGTCGCTGTGGAAGGGGAAGTAGGGGTCATCAGCGGTGTGGAAGACGACATTGCCCACGAAAACGCGCACCCCGCAACTTTTGAAGACACCATGGACTTCATAGAAAAAACGGGAGTCGATGCCATTGCACCTTCCATCGGCACGGCGCACGGCGTGTATACCGGCACGCCGGTACTCAACTACGAATTGGTAGAGCGCATTGGCAAGGAGCAGACGCCGTTGGTCGTGCACGGCGGCACCGGCCTTTCGGTCGAGGCATTCCACAAGCTGATCGCCCTGGGCGCCGCAAAGATCAACATCAGCACAGCCCTGAAAAACATCTACTTGGGAGAGAGCCGCAGGCAGCTGGAGAATGCCAAGATCGCCCCCGTCAAGTTCGACGAGGCGGTGGAAAAGGCCTGCTCGGAACTGATGGAGCGCCACATGCGGGTCTTTGCTGGCGAGACCCTGCCGCTTGACTGAACCGACCGCGAAAGGAGGAGCGCGCCATGCCCGCCACCAACCTTGCCAAATACCCCGTGGACCTGCACACCCACACCGTGCTCAGCGACGGGAACGACATGCCCTACGAACTGGTCGAAAATGCCGTTTCGCGCGGATTGCGGGTCATCGCCATCACCGACCACGACGTGCTGCCGCCCGCTACCGTTATGAAGGGCAGCGGCGAGGAGTGCGAGATCGTCAATTACGGCCTGCACCGCGGGCTGATCATCATTCGGGGCATTGAGTTTTCCTGCGAAACCACTGTGCAGGACGTGCACATCGTCGGCCTTGGCTGCGACTGGGACGGCGACATCATGAAAAACGAGGCCTACGAGATCTCCCTGAGCAAAGCCAAAGCCTACGAAGAGACCATCCGCCGCCTCAACGAACGCGGCTACCCCATCGACCCAGATGAGCTGCTGACCAAGAACGGCAAGAAGATCACCTGGTTCGAGCTGCAGAAAAAGCGCATTTTCGACATGATGGCTGCCAAGGGCTATACGCCCGACTGGAAGAGCGCCAAGCTGATGGTGCGCGAAGACCCCTACCTTTCGGTCGAGCGCGAAAAGCCGGCCGGCGCGCACATTGTGGAAGCCATCCACCGCGCGGGGGGCATCGCCATTCTGGCGCACCCCTGGCTCATCGATACGCAGGTGGATTTCAACGGCACGCCCATGACCCGGAAAGACTACATCAACACCCTCATTGACGCCGGCTTAGACGGCATTGAGTGCCGCTACACTTACGACAAGACCAGCTGCAAAGACACCCGCCCCCGCGAACAGATCTGGGAGGATGTCAAACGTTTTACCAACGGCAGGCTTTTCCTCTCGGGTGGGTCGGACTACCATGCTGACGCCAAGAAGGGGGTCAAAAATCCCCGCGAACTGGGCGAGACCGGCCTGACCATGTCGGAATTTTTTGCCGTGCCGCAGTTTCGCAAGCTGTACCTTAAAATCACGGGCGGCAGGGACATCAACGAGTTCGTTACCGATTACGCCGGATTTTAAGCTGGATTGTGACTGTTCGCCAAAGAAAAGAACAAAGCCCTTCCGCCAGGGAGGGCTTTGCCATTGCCAAACGGCGCTGGCTTTTCGAACGCTGCCTTTGGCGCTATAATAGGGCGTAACGAACCAAGCTGCGCCAGCAGCTTTTAACAGGGGGAAACATGAAAAAAGGCATCTGCTACATCGTCGGGGCGGGGGAGGTCGGCAGGCTTTCCATCACGCGCGCGCCCGGCGACTATCTGGTCGCCGCCGACGGCGGCCTGGAAAAGCTGCGGGCCCACGGATTGGAGCCCGACCTGGTGCTGGGGGATTTTGATTCGGTCACAAAACTGCCCGAGCACCCCAATATTTTGCGTTTTCCCGTTCGCAAGGACGATACAGACACCATGCTCGCTCTTCGGCTGATGCTGAAGGACGGATGGCGGATCTTTTGCGTTTATGGCGGCACCGGCGGGCGCATCGACCACACATTGGCTAATTATCAGGCGCTGGCCTACTTGGCTTCCCACGGCGCACAGGGGTATTTGATCGACGATGCTTGGGTCGCCGTCGTTGTGCAAAACGGCAGGATCGATCTGCCGCTGCGCAAAAAAGGGTTGTTTTCGGTGTTCTGCATGGGGAGCGTTGCGCAGGGCGTGACCATCACTGGCGCAAAATACGAGGTAGAGGACGTGGAAATGACGTATGACTGCCCCTTGGGTGTCAGCAATGGCTTCGTTGGGAAGCAGGCCTGCGTCAGCGTCAAAAAAGGCGCCCTGCTCGTCCTTTGGCAAAATGACGAACAGGGCGCGCTGGGAAAGATCACGCCTTACGAGGCGCTGTAATCCTGCAGGGCCCAACGGGTCATCATGGCTTGCAGCTCGCCGCTTGCGCGCAGTTCGGCGATGAGCTCGTTCGCGATCTCGGCTAGGGCGCTGCTGCCCGAGGGAAGGGCGACGGCGTAAGAGATCGTGCCGATCGCCTCGGAGAGGATGCGATGGCCCTCGGGCGAATAATAGCTGTAGAGCAGGGCGTATTCCAGGCAGACCGCGTCGATCGTGCCGTCGGCCAAATCGGCGATCATGTCGGGAATGGCGGAATATTCCACCACCTTTGCCGCCGGGCTGAGGCCGGAAGCAAAGCTGTTGAGGACGTTGCGGCAGGTGTAGCGCTGGTTGGTGCCGTCGCGGTTGATGCAGCCGACGGTCAGCCCAGCGAGCTGATGGGGCTCGGTTACCGCAGAATCGGCGCGAACCATAATGGCCACGGCGTCGTCGTAATAGGCGTTCGAATACGAAAGCGAAGGGCTCATGTCCTTCTGTGCGATGGCGATGGCGCAGTCCAAAAGGCTGCTGCGCAGCTTGGCCGGCATGGTGTTGAAGTTGACCACCGTCAGTTCCAAATGCCCCTCTTTGCCAAAGATCCGCTCGGCGAGCAATTCGGCCAGCTCCACTTCAAACCCTTCGGGCGCGCTGCCGCCCGTGTCGCTGCTAAAGCCGGGAATGTCGTTTCTTACTCCCACGCGCAGCACCCCGCGGTCTAAAATAGCGGCAATTTCGGCCGATTCCATGGGGTCGGGCCCGGGCCGCAATGAAAAAAAGAGGATGACTGCCACAAGGAGCAGCAGCACGCCCAGGAACATCAGCACCTGTTTGCGCTTGAGCGAGTGGAAAAAGTTGATGAGTTTTCGCTGGATCATACTTCCTTTTAAACTACTTTCCTAAACAGAATTTTTCAAAAATCCGGTCGATGATGGCGGAATCCACCGTTCTGCCGGTGATCTGCCCCAGGGCGGACCAGGCGCGGCGCAGGTCGATGGTCGCGCAGTCCAGGTCGTATTGCTCCATGGCGGCGCGGGCGGCTTCCACGCCTTCCTTTGCCCGGCAGAGCGCGTCGAGATGCCGGCGGTTGGTCACTACCACCTGCTCGCGGTCGGCAGGAGCGAGCGATTCAAAAAAGCGGGAGACCGCCTCTTCCAATTCGCCCAAACCGCCTTCTTCGCGGGCGCAGACCGTTACGGCCGGAAGGCCCGAAAGCTCTTGGAGCTCGTCTTTGCTCAAAACGGCGGGCAGATCGCCCTTGGTGAGCACGGCAAGGGCGGGCCGCGCCCTGACGGCGCTGAGAACAGAACGGTCTTCGTCGTTCAAGGGGCGGGAACTGTCAAACAGGGCGAGCAGCAAGTCGGCTTCTTCTATGGCCTGCCGCGCGCGGCCAACGCCGATTTGTTCCACTTCGTCGGTGGCTTCGCGCAGGCCGGCGGTGTCGATCAGCCGCACGGGGATCCCCTTCCAGTCCACCTGCTCTTCAATGAGGTCGCGGGTCGTGCCGGGAACGGCGGTTACGATCGCACGGTCTTCCCCCACCAGGGCGTTTAAAAGCGTGCTTTTGCCGGCGTTCGGCCGGCCGCACAGCACTACCCGCAGGCCCTCGCGCAGGCAGCGCCCCTGCGCGCCGCTGTCGATCAGCCGCTGCAGGCGCGCGCCGATCGCTTCAAGGGCGGGGCGCAGTTCATCGGCAATATCGCTTTCCCAGTCTTCTTCGGGGTAGTCGATGCCGGCCTCTGCGCGGGCAATGGCGTCGGTCAATTCGTCCTGCAGAGCGGTGACCGCTAGAAACATGCTGCCCTTGAGCTGGGCGAGCGCGGCTTTGGCGCTTTCTTCGGCCGAAGCGCTCACAAGGTCCATCACCGCCTCGGCGGCCGAAAGGTCCAGCTTGCCGTTTTCAAAAGCGCGCCGCGTGAATTCGCCCGGTTCTGCCAGACGCAGGCCGAGCCGTGCGAGCGCAGCCAGCAGCTTTTTTGCCACGGCCGGCGAGCCGTGGATGTGAAACTCTGCCACATCCTCGCCGGTGTAGCTTTTGGGCGCGCGCATCAGCACGGCCATGGCGTCGTCTATGATCTCACCGTCAAAAATGACATTCCCGTGAAAAAGCCGGTGGCTCTCGTAATCCCCCCGGTGGGAAAAGAGCGCCCGCAGCGCGGGTTCGGACTTGGGGCCGCTGATGCGCACGACCGCCACGCCTGCGCCCAGCGGTGTAGCCAGGGCGTAAATGGTGTTATTGTCCATTTGCATGGCCTTCCTTTCTGTTAAAGGCTTCTAGCAAAACGAGCGGCTGCAGGCCGCTCGGGGATTCGGCAAAAAGCGCGCAAAGCGCCGGTCATTCCGCCACAAGGTATTTTTCGATCACCGCAAGGTCGGAGGGTTCGCTCAAAACGATGTCGACATCTTCGATCGCTTGGTCGGTGAACATCTGCGTCAGGGCAATGTACTGGCAGAGCTTGCTTTTAAGGTTCAAACGGTCGCCCTCGCCCGTGACCAATTCTACGCTGCCCTTGCAGGAATTGACAGCGTCAAAAAAGTGCGCAGGATTTGTAATATTGACGATTTTCACTGCAGCGCCTCCTCGTGTTTTCATCCAATGTTCCGAACGAGTTTAACCTTTTTGTCTACAAGGGTAGCATAGCGGAATGAACAGGCGCTGTCAACTGCGCGGGGCGGGCAGGCTTGACGCTTTTCTAAAAATTTCATATAATAGTCCATAGAAAAAAGCTGTGAACGGGAGAGTACCGCGCGCTGAAATCGCCAGAGAGGACGGGCCGCCGGCTGAAAGCCCGCTGAGGGAAGCGCGTCTCTGTTGGGAAATGCACCCGTGAGCTGCCGCGGCGAACGGAAAACGCTCAGTAGCTGTGGTCGTTTGGCCCCGTTACCGGCCAAAAAAGAGGACGGATCTTTCCGTCGAATTCAGAGTGGAACCGCGTCCGCCACGCCTCTGTGCGTTGGCGGGCTTTTATTCTGAATCAGATGGGAGAAACAGGCATGTTCAAATCCATTCGCCGCGAGATTCAAGCTGTCCTCGCCCGCGACCCGGCTGCAAGAAACGCGCTGGAGGTCGTTCTTTGCTACCCGGGTTTTTGGGCGATCCTCATGCATCGCCCGGCCCATTGGCTCTACCATCATCATGGCAAGCTCCTTGCCCGCGTCATTTCTCAGCTTACCAGGCATTTTACCGGCATTGAGATCCACCCCGGCGCGGTCGTTGGCAAGGGCGTGTTCATCGACCACGGCATGGGCGTGGTCATCGGCGAGACCGCCGTTGTGGGCGACAATGTGACCATTTACCAGGGCGCAACGCTCGGCGGCACCGGCAAAGACGTCGGCAAGCGCCACCCCACCATCGAAAACGACGTCGTCATCTCCTCGGGCTGCAAGGTGCTTGGCCCCTTTACCGTGGGCGCCTACTCCAAGATCGGCGCCGGCGCAGTCGTACTTCGGGAAGTGCCGCCGGGCAGCACGGTGGTCGGCGTGCCGGGGCGGGTGGTCAAGCGCGTGCCCGTGCCGGAATGCGAAAAGGACTGCGCTGCTTGCGGGGAACGCGCGTTTTGCCCCGCGCCGGAGGCCCACACAGAAAAGCCCCGCGCCGCAGAACAAGAACCTGTGCCGGAAAAGGAGCGCATTGCTTCTAAAGAGATCGGCCCGGCCAAGGCCCGCGCCATGGAAAACGACGCCACCCCCGACCTCGACCAGGTGCATTTGCCCGACCCGGTGATGATGGAGATCCGCCGGCTCAATCTGCGCATTGCCGAACTGGAACAAAAGCTGCAAAAGCTGGAAGGACGGGAGTAGTTTTTCCGTTCTTTCATAAAAATAAAGCAGAAGAGATCATTACACTGTTACAAGGAGACTCATCCATGCGCATTTACAATACCATGACCCGCAAAAAGGAAGAACTCGTTCCTGTAACGCCCGGCGAGGTGCGCATTTATTCCTGCGGCCCCACGGTCTACAACTTCATCCACATCGGCAACGCCCGCCCCTTCATCGTATTCGACACGCTGCGCCGCTACCTGGAATACCGCGGCTACCGCGTGAAGTTCGTGCAGAACTTCACCGACATCGACGACAAGATGATCAACCGCGCCAAGGAAGAAGGCGTGACTGTAAAAGAGCTTGCCGACCGCTTTATTGAGGAGTATTACAAAGACGCCGACGCCCTGGGCATTGAGCGCGCGACCGTCAATCCCCGCGCCACCGAGCACATCGACGACATCATCGAGCTGATCAGCGAGCTCATTGAAAAAGGCCACGCCTATGTGGCAGAAAACGGCGACGTGTACTATTCCACCCACAGCTTCCCCCAGTACGGCAAGCTTTCCGGCCAGAAGATCGAAGATCTGGAAGCGGGGGCGCGTATTGAGATCGGCGAGCAGAAGAAGGACCCCACCGACTTTGCGCTGTGGAAGGCCTATAAGCCCGGCGAACCTTGCTGGGACAGCCCGTGGGGCAAGGGCCGCCCCGGCTGGCACATCGAGTGTTCGGCCATGAGCATGAAGTACCTTGGCAAGACCTTCGACATTCACGCCGGCGGCATCGATCTGACCTTCCCGCACCACGAAAACGAGATCGCGCAGTCGGAAGGCGCTACCGGCCGCACCTTTGCCAAATACTGGATGCACAACGGCTACATCAATGTGGACAATAAAAAGATGTCCAAGTCGCTCGGCAACTTCTTTACCGTGCGCGATATCGCCAAGGAATACGACCTGCAGGTGGTGCGCCTGTTCATGCTCAGCGCGCAGTACCGCAACCCTGTCAACTTCTCGCGCGACCTCATCGACCAGGCCAAGAGCGCCATGGAGCGCCTGAAGAACGCCCGCGACCGCATCCAAGACGCCAAGGCCTCGGCGACTGACGGCGAAGCCGACCCGGCTTTCCTCGCGCAGCTCGAAAGCCACAAAGCCCGCTTTATCGACGCCATGGACGACGACCTGAACACCGCGGACGCCATCGGCGCGCTCTTTGAGCTGGTAAAGGATACCAACGTGCGCTTCTCGGAACCCCGCCCCAAGGCGGAAGTGGAGGCTGCCGCAAAGCTGTTTGGCGAGTTGACCGGCGTGCTGGGCCTGCTTTCGCAAAAAGAAGAGAAGATCCCCGCCGAGATCCTGCAAAAGGCCGAAGAGCGCCAGGCTGCGCGCAAGGCCAAGGATTGGGCAAAGGCCGACGCCATCCGCAACGAGCTGACCGCCGCCGGCTACGCCATTGAGGATACCCCCACCGGCCCCAAAGTCAAAAAAATTTAATGAAATAAACTCCTGCGTTCCGTTCAAAACTAATGAGATTCAGAGGAGGTTAGGAACATGAAGGGAATCGAACTGTTGATCTTTGACCTGGACGGCTGCCTGGTGCACACTCAGCCGGACATCGGCCTGGCGGCGCAAAAGACCGCGCGCGAGATCGCGCACAAGGATCTTGCGCTCGAAGACGCCACCCGCCTCATCGGCGGCGGCGCCAGGAAGGCCATGATGCGGATGCTCGGCGACGAGCAGATGGACCTGCTGGAAGAGGCCGTAACGTTCTTTGTGGATTACTACGCCAAGAACAACTGCGAGCTTTCCAAGGTGTACGACGGCGTCAAAGAGACTTTGGACTATTTCAAGGGCAAGGTCCACCTGGCGGTGGCTACGGCCAAGATCCGCGCCGCGACCGAGAACATTCTGAAAAAGCTGGGGCTTTACGACTACTTTGAGGTCATCATCTGCGACGAAGACATGAGCAAGATGAAGCCCGATCCCGAGTGCGTCAATTTGATCCTACAGAAGCTGAACATTGCCCCCGAGCACGCCGTGATGATCGGCGATATGAAGACCGACGTGATGGCGGCCCACGCCGCCGGCGCCAAGGGCATCGGCGTGACCTACGGCTACGGCAAAAAGGAGGACATCCTTTCGGTCGAGCCCGAGGCCGTGCTGGACAACATGAAGGAATTGATAAACGTCATCGAGCTGTGACCACAAAAAAGCAGTCAAAACACAAAAATGCCCGGGAATTATGAAAATAATCCTTGACATTTAAAATGAAAGTGATTAAACTTTAAATTGCAAAAAGCAAAGGGGCTTTCCAAAGGAAATTTGGGAAGTCCCTTCTTTTTAAGCAGAACGGCTCAACAGCACTTGTGTGCTGCAAAAACCTATATTTTCTGAAAAACAACGGCGTTTGGAAGGAAAACCAGGCGCCGTTTTTATAGTTTTAACGGGGGTACCCTTGTTGCCCATGTAACGGAAAAGAGGTGTAAAAATGCAAGTGCAAAAAAGACCTGTTGCAGCATTTGTGGGAGTTTTGCTTTTTGGCGCGCTCCTTTACTTTGCGATGACCGAACTTCAGCCTCTGCTTGGAGAACATTTATTCGATTACGGGACCTGGTATGAAAACAGCTTGGGAAATGGATGGTGGCGCCTTTTGTGGATGATCGGCGACGGCACAGAGCCGTTTTTCCACAAAACCATTTTGGGCGGCGCATTTTTGCTCTTGGGGACGGCTGCCGCCTACTTTCTCGACTGCAAAAGATCCAGATTTCGCGGCATCCCGATCGCTTATGGCATGGGGAAAATTTTCCCGGCCGTGTTTGGAGCAGCGTTTTTGAGCCATCTGCTTGCGATCCTGCTTTTTGGCGGCCTGCGCGTGGAAAACGACGCTTGGACAGCGACTTTTATTCCCTACGTAAGCGTTGCAGCGGCGGTGGTCCTGCTCTACGGCGCAAGTTGGCCGTCTGTTCTTACGGGCGGCGTCCTTGGCGCGCTCTTTACCACGCCCATCGCCGTCGTTTTGCGCAGCGCCGTGCTCATTCCGCTCGGTATGCCAACTGTGATCGGCAGCGTTACCGGTATGTGGCTGGGCGGCATCCTTTCTTTTGAGATCTGTCGCATCCTGCCGTGGATGAAGAAAAAAGAGCTGCCCATAAATGAGCTGTCGCCTGCACAAGTAAAAGGGGAGACCGCCCTTTCAAAATACAAGCTGCTGCACCCCAATCGCTTTTTTGTGCGCCGGATGCTGGCCGATTACAGCGAGCCGATGTTTGTTGGCAACGAGATCGCCGGCGGCGCATTGATCGTGGGCAGTTTGCTGACCTGGGCGCTCGACCCCCTGCAGCCTTACTACGGCACGGGTTGGTTCCCCGCCTGTGTTTTTAGCCAGATCGTTACCGGGGCTGTGGCGATGTTCCTCTATTGGGATCAGTGGCTAACGCACGACTTTTTTCCCACCTTTGTTCCGGTGGTGTCTGTGGCGCCGGCCATGATCCTTTGCTTTGGACCGTCGTTGCCCGTTATTTTGATTTCGGCGGTGTTGGGCGGCGTTGCGGCGCCGGCCTGCGCAAAAATGATCAACGATAAGATCCCGCCGCATTGGAATGGAATGGTCGGATCGACCGCCTCAATGGCCATTTGTTCCTTTGCCGTGTATACGGTGCTGTACTGCTTAACGGCGGCGTTCCCTGTCCTCGCTGCATAAAGTGGTCATCTTGTTGGTTTCAAGCGGCGTGTCCGCTTAAATATTCAGTTTTTTAAGGAGGAAGAGTTATGTGGAATCCGGAAAAGACCGACAATCAGGAAAGCATGGTCACCCTTGCCGCCATCCAAATGGAACCCAAGTTGGGGTGCAAGGAAGAAAACGTTGCAAAGACCCTCAGAATGATCCGTGAAGCTGCCCAAAAGGGTGCAAACCTCATAACGCTGCCCGAACTGTGCAACACCGGTTACATGTTTAACTCCCGCCAGGAGGTCTACGATTGCGCGGAACTGGTGCCCGGCGGGCCGACCTGTACCGCGTGGGAAGAAATCGCCAAAGAGCTCAACGTGTATCTGGTGGCGGGTATTACCGAAGTGGATGCCGACGGCGTGCGCTGCTTCAACACCGCCGTGCTCATCGGGCCAAACGGCTACATCGGCAAGCACCGCAAGCTCCATTTGTGGTACGACGACAAGATCTTTTTTGAACCCGGCGATCTTGGGTATCAGGTGTTCCAAACGCCCATCGGCCGCATCGGCATGCTCATTTGCTTCGATATGTGGTACTTTGAAGACTTCCGCCTGCTCGCCCTCAAGGGGGCGGACATCGTCTGCTGCCCCACCAACTGGGTCGACATCCCGCCGGAAGAACTGCACACCCTGGGGCCCTACCTCTGCATGGTCAACGCCAGCTGCAACAACATCTTTGTGGTGGCGGCAGACCGCATCGGCACCGAGCGCGGCTGCACCTTCCCGGGCATGAGCGCCATCACCGGGCCGGAAGGATGGTTCCGCGCGGGCAAGGCAAGCTTCGACAAGGAAGAGATCCTCACCGCAACGGTCAATCTCATGGAGGCGCGCAGGCTCAACTGGAACCCCATGAACGTCGTGTTCCGCGACCGCCGCACCGATCTGTACGACGCTGCGCTGGGCAGCGGAGAAACCATCTTCCCGCGCTGAAGAGCAAGCAGCACACGGGAAAGCTGGCGGCAGAGATCTGCCGCCGGCTTTTTGCGCATTTTGCAAAAGCCTGCAAACGCGCCATGACCAAATTACGAAAAAACTGTAACTTTTGGATTTTGAGCCCTTTGCTTTCTTGTGAATTGCTGCTTGTGTTGCTATAATGTGTTCGAGTCAACAGAACAAGGTACCCAAGAATAACAGGAAAGGGATCAGGCAGCATATCATGAGAAAAATCTGTGCAAAGTCGCTTGCGCTGCTTTTGACGGTAGCGTTCTGCTTTGCGGCGTTCGGCGCGGCCGCCTTGGCCGCCAATGCCACGGCGACTTCCAACCTTAACAAGCGTTCTTCGCCCTCGACTTCGGCAAACAACGTCATCACCGTGCTCAAAAAGGGCGCTTCCCTCACCGTGGTAGACGGCATTGCCGACGGCGAGACCTACAACGGCAAAAAGGTATCGGGCGACTGGTACGAGCTTTCCGACGGCGGTTTTGTTTCGGCGGATTACGTGAGCTGCACCGAGGACTTCTTTGGGGAAGAAGAGGAGCCCCCGGCAGATGAACCCATGGGCGGTTCGTCCAGCTCGGATGGTGTGACGTTTGATGATGGCGGCGACGTTTCGCTGGAAAGCGGTTCTTCCGCCAACGATGACATTCCGGTCGATTCTTCGGACATTCCCGACGAGTCGGACATTCCGGATGAAGGCGACATTCCCGACGAGGCCACCTCGAACCGCGGGCGCGTGACCACCTCCGGCGGCAGCCTCACCGTGCGCACCAAGCCTTCGACCAACGCGAGCAAGCTCGGCACCTACAAAAACGGCGCTACCGTGACCATCACCGGCCAGTACAACGACGGCGACAGCTACAACGGCACCACCGTTTCTGGCGACTGGTACCAGATCAGCGTCAGCGGGCGCACGGGCTATGTTTCGGCAGATTACATCACCATCATCAGCGACAGTTCTTCTCAGTCCACGTATGAGGTCCGCCTCAGCGGCGGCACGGCTACCGTTGCCATCGGCGACACTCTGGTGACCACGACGGGCGTCAACGAGCGCTCTTCCCCCTCTACCAGCGCCAGAAAGCTTGGCGGCATCAGCTCCGGCACCAAGGTGACGGTCGTGCGCGTGGTGCTCGATGGCAGCACGTACAACGGTTCCGAAGTGGACGGCAACTGGATCCAGATCAAGGGCGGCGGCTTTGTTTCCGCTGACTATCTGCGCACCAGGTGACCGCAGCAACAAAACAGGCGCGCAGGCTGTTTCGCGCCTGTTTTGTTTTGTGGAAAAGTTTTACGGGATGGTTTTTCTGCCGGAATTTTATTATAATGGTTGCTGGCTGTGAAAAACGCTTTGCACAGCGGCCGTATCGTTTGATTCTACGGAGGTCCTCATGACGTTTTCTAAAAAGCTCAAGATCTTTCTTTTGTGGGGCGCGGCGCTCCTCGTGCTGGTGCTGGCTTCCTGCTCCTCGCAGAATGACAGCAGCGACCCCAACAATATGGCGGGCGACGTGCTCGTGACCCCCACGCCAGACATTACGCCCACGCCCACACCGACCCCCACGCCGACCCCCACGCCCGAACCCTTTGCGGCGATTGGCGCGCAGGGCTATATTCAGATCGACGGCACGGCCATCGACCATCAGATCATGCTGGGTTCCGACAACGAATACTACATGGACCACGATGAAGAGGGCAATTCGAGCGCGAGCGGCAGCATTTACATCGACTACCGCAACGCCGACCCCACCCGCAGGCAGAACATCATCATCATGGGCCACAACATGAAGAACCACGGCATGTTCGCCGACCTGCATTACTTTGAAGACGAAGACTTTTTGAACGAACACATGGAGTTCGAGATCGAACTCTTCGGCGAAAAGCTGCTCTGCCGCATTGCTTATGTGGGCATGGTCAACTACGAAGAATACTACTTTATGCGCGTGGATTTTGACGACGGGCAGGATTTTATCGACTACGTGAACACTGCCCTTACCACGCAGGCGCGCTTTAAGGACGAGAGCTACACGCCCTCGGGCGACGATCAGATCATTACGCTCTTTACCTGTGTTTCCCGCCGCATTGAAGACAAAGATCTCAACCGCTGGCTGGTCGTGGCGCGCGTGATCGAAAATCTCGGGCCTGCCGAGCATCCGACGGCCGGCACGGTCTAAGCTACAATAAGGGAAGGGACGATATGCGAAGACTCTCGGGTTTCCTTGCCGCAGCGGCATCGGTGCTCTTTATCCTCTGTGCGCTTTTAACGGCGGTGGATCTTTGCTGCTTCGACCTTGATTTTTACGATTCTGAGTACCGCAAGCTCGACACGGCGCGCACCATCGGCATTGGGCACACCGGCCTGATGACCGTGACGGAGGCCTTGCTCGACTATACCCGCGGCGGTGCGGAAGAGCTGGATGTGCAGGCCGAGATCAACGGCCATAACGTTGCGGTCTTCAACGAGCGCGAGGTCGCGCACATGGCCGATGTGCGCAGCCTGTACACAGCTGCCATGACGGTGCGAAACCTTGGTTTGGCGCTGTGCGTTTTGCTGTTTGCGGTCTCGCTCTTTATCTTCAAAAAGGAGCGCCTGCGCCGCATCTCCAAGTGTTATTTCGTGGGCGCAGTGGTTTGCTTGGTGCTCTTCGGGGCTGCGGTGCTGTGGGCCGGCATCGATTTCAACAGCTTCTGGACGGCGTTTCACCAGCTGTTCTTCACCAATGACCTGTGGCAGCTCGACTCTTCGAGCAGCGTGCTCATCAACATGGTGCCGGCGCAGTTCTTCTACGACCTGGTGATGCGCATCGTGAGGATGTTCGCCGTTTTTGTGGGCGTGCCGCTACTGCTGGCGCTCGGTTATTTGGTCTATCACCGCATCCGCCGGCGCTCGCTGCTGGTCATTCCCGAGAAAGGAGAGGGCAATGCCAAGTGATCCCCATGCCGTGATTTTTGCGGTGGAAAGCTCCTGCGACGAAACTGCCGCCGCCGTCGTCAAAGACGGCAGAGAAGTGCTTTCTTCCGTGGTATTCACGCAGATCCCTCTGCACAAGGTCTACGGCGGCGTCGTGCCGGAGATCGCTTCGCGCAGCCATGTAGAAAAGATTGGCGCGGTGTGCGCCGAAGCGCTTGCCCAGGCAAATATGACGATTTATGATGTCGACGCCGTGGCGGTGACCAACGGCCCCGGACTGGTCGGCGCGCTGCTCGTGGGGGTCTCCTACGCCAAGGGGCTTGCCTACGCCGCGCAGAAGCCCCTCATTGCCGTGCACCACATCGAAGGCCATATTGCCGCGAACCTCATCGCGCACAAAGATTTGGACCCGCCGTTTGTCTGCCTGGTGGCTTCGGGCGGCCATACGCACATCGTTCACGTCGATGCGGATTGGGAGATGAAGCTGCTCGGCCGCACGCGCGACGACGCCGCTGGCGAAGCGTTCGACAAAGTTGCGCGCATCCTCGGCCTGCCTTACCCCGGGGGGCCGGAGCTTGAAAAACTGGCCAAGGAGGGCGACCCCAACGCCTACCGTTTTCACAGCGCGTTTAACGCGGGCGAGCATTTGGACATGTCCTTCAGCGGGCTGAAGACGGCGGCCATGAACCTTGTGCACCACGCGGAGCAGAAGGGAGAATCGCTGCGCCGCGCCGATGTGGCGGCATCGTTCCAAAAAGCGGTGGACGACCTGCTCTGCGCCAAGGCGGTACACGCCGCTTTGATGTGTAATTGCGGCACGCTCGCCCTTGCAGGGGGCGTGGCGGCCAACGGCTTTTTGCGCAGCAGGCTGGAACAAGCAGCACGTAAAGCCGGCTTGCGCTTTGTGTGCCCGCCCATGAATCTTTGCACCGACAATGCCGCCATGATCGGTGCTGCGGCGTGGTGGGAATGGAAGAAGGGGAACTTTGCGCCGCTGAGCCTGAACGCGCTGCCTTCCAAAAAATTCGCGCAGCAGAACTTCTTTACCGGAGATGCCTCATGAAGCTAACAGTTTTGGGAAAATACGGGCCTTACCCGCCTGCCGGCGGCGCAACGAGCGGATACCTTCTGGAAGAAGGCGAGACCCGTGTGCTCGTGGAATGCGGCAGCGGCGTTCTCAGCCGCCTGCAGCGCTTCGTGCCCATCGAAAGGCTCGATGCCATCGTGCTTTCGCACCTGCACAGCGACCACACGGCCGACCTGTTCATTCTGCGTTATGCGCTGCAAAACGCAAAAACGCAGCTCAGGGTACTGCTGCCGCCCAACCCGGCGGAGGAGTTTGAGCGTATTGCTGGCTGCCCGCCGTTTGCAGCGGAGAAGATCCAGGAGGGCGCAGCGGTCAACATCGGCGCTTTTTCCTTTGCGTTCGCCCGTATGACCCACCCCTTTGAAAGCTTCGGTATGCGCGTGACCGATGGCCGCCATACGCTCGTTTATACCGGCGACAGCAACTGGAACAGCCGCGCCGTATCGTTTGCCCGCGGCTGCGATCTGCTGCTGGCCGATACCGGCTTGCCAAACAGCGCAAAACAAGATCCCAAGGCTTTTGTGCCGCATTTTACCGCCGGCGAAGTGGGAGCGCTTGCGGCCCAGGCCGGCGTTCCCCGGCTGCTTTGCAGCCATCTGCCGCCGTCGGTCCCGGAATCGTCGATCCTGGAAGAGGTGCGGCAAAATTACCTGGGCGCAGAACTGGCGCAGGAACTCAAAACTTACGAACTTTAAAAGAAATGGGCAGGAAGGCAAGCTCCTGCCTATTTTTGTGCCCTTCTGAATAAACTGAGGCTAGGAGCAGCTGCGCGCTGCGCAGAAGGAGGGGCTGTAATGAAAAAGATCGTCGTTTTGTTGCTGCGGGGCGCTGTTTTGGCCGGGCTTGCAGTCCTTTTCTTTCTTGCTCCCCCGGCGCTTTCGGAAGCGCTGGGAAAAAACGTGCACGTCGAATGGCTGACCGCTGATGAATCCGAGTGGAAGGGGGTGCTTCGTCTGTGGAACGTTTACGATGGGGAGTTCCGCTTCGACCAGTCGGTCCTCAAAGAGACCGTCGATTCCTTCGAAGAACAAAACCACGGGATCTTTATCGAATACATCACGCTGCCTTTGAGCGGGGTGGAAAGCAGGCTTGCGCGCCAGTCGCCGCCGGATCTGTGGATTTACCCGCAGGGCCGGCTCGGCGTGGAAGAACATGCCGTCCTTCAGGTGCCCAAACCGCCGGAAGAAAACGTGCTGACCGAGGAGTTCGAGTTCGACATCGAGTCGATCGGCAGCGACGAAGTCGTGGTAGAAGCCGAGCCTTCCACGCTTTCGTTTTCGGTCAGTTATGACCTGCAAGGAGAGGCGTTGAAAGCCGCGGGCGCCTTCGTTGCCCAGCTTGCGAAAAACGCCGGAATTGATGAGTTGTCCTGACATGGCAGAAATGGTATAATAAGTACAGTTCAGGAGGGTGGAGGGTACTGGTTTTGCTGCGTGATCTCATCTGCGAATTGCAGGATCTGGACCTGCAGCTCGGGGTCCCGATGTCTCGGCACACGACCTTTCGCATCGGCGGCAAGGCAGACGCCATGTTGTGCCCCCGCAGCGCTGAGGAGATCCTGCGCGCGGTCGCTGCCTGCCAACGGTTCAATGTTCCCTTTGTTGTCATCGGAAACGGGTCCAACCTCTTGGTAAAAGACGGCGGGATCCGCGGCTTGGTCATCAAGATCGGGCCAAAGATGAGCAGCATGGCGTTGGATGGCGAAACGGCCTTTGCCCAAGCCGGCGCCAGGCTTTCCGCTTTTGTTTCGGAGTGTATGAGGCAAGGACTGTGCGGCCTTGCGTTTGCCGGCGGCATACCGGGTACGGTGGGCGGCGGGGTTTTGATGAACGCCGGCGCTTACGGCTCGGAGTTGAAAGACGTGCTCACAGAAGTAGAATATATCGATCCTAAAAAGGGCGTTTGCGGCCGCCGCGCCATTGCGGAAGGCGATTTTGAGTACCGCAGCAGCATTTTTGCAAAAAACGGCTGGATCGTCACCGGTGCGCGCTTTCGGCTGCGCAGGGGCGCGGCCGAAACGGAACGCGCGCTGTTTGAAGAGTACCAGCAGCGGCGGCGTGAAAAGCAGCCCTTGAACCTGCCGAGCGCAGGCAGTGTTTTTAAGCGCCCCAGCGGCCATTTTGCCGGCGCCCTGATCGAACAGGCCGGCCTCAAGGGGGCTGCGGTGGGCGGCGCGCAGGTTTCTAAACTGCACGCGGGATTCATTGTGAACACGGGCGGCGCGACTGCTGCCGATGTGCTTGCTTTGATCGAACGGAACAAAAAAGACGTCCGCCAGGCGTTTGGCGTGTCGTTGGAGGAGGAACTCAAGGTCATAGGCGAATAAGATGGAATTGGTCATTATCACGGGGCTGAGCGGCGCGGGCAAAAGCCACGCGCTCAAGAAGCTCGAGGACATGCACTATTACTGTGTGGACAACCTGCCCATTGCGCTCTTGAGCGCCTTTTACACCATGGCGCACGAACGTCCCACCGAAAAGGCCGCCGTTTGCATCGATTGCCGTGACGGTGACGCACCCTCGGGCTTGTGGGACGCCGTGCTCAAGCTCCGCGCGCAGGGCGCACAGGTGAAGCTGATCTTCCTCGATGCTTCCGACGCTGTCCTCATCAAACGTTACAGCGAGACCCGTCGGGTGCATCCGCTTTCGCCGCGCGGCCTCATTTCGCAGGGCATCGCCAAAGAGCGCGCGCTGATGGGCCCCATTGTGGAGTGCGTCGACTACTATATCGATACCAGTTCTCTCAAGCCCTCCGAGCTTGGCCACGCCATTGAAAACATTGTGGAAGAGGACGACAGCGCGATGGTCATCGTGCAGTCCTTTGGCTTTAAGCGCGGTATCCCGCCGGAAAGCGACATCATGTTCGACGTCCGCTTTGTGCCGAATCCGTTTTGGATCGAATCGCTGCGGCCTTATTCCGGGTTGGACGAGCCCGTCAAGCAGTATGTGCTGGGATTTGAAGAAGTCCGGCGGTTCGTCAGCGACCTTACCGGTCTCATCGTACGCCTGCTGCCCAGCTATCAGCGCGAGGGCAAAAACCGGCTGCGCGTTTCCATTGGCTGCACTGGCGGGCGGCACCGTTCGGTGTGCGTCGCTGAAGCGCTGGTAGAAGCGTTGGGCAAACGCTCTGTGCCGGCGGTTTTGCTCCATCGCGACATTCAAAACGACCTTCAGGGAAAATAGCGTTCAGGCGGCCCTGAACGGCTGGAAAACAAGCATTGAAGGAGGAGAGGTTACCCATGTCATTCTCCTCGGCTACAAAAGAAGAGGTCGCCAACCTTCGCATCAAAAAGCCCTGCTGCCGGCTCGCGGCCTTTGCCGCGCTCGTGCAGCTCGCAGGCTCTTTGCAGCTGGGCGCCGGCGGAAAGCGCAGTGTCGTTTTAACGACCGAAAGCTATGCGGTCGCCCGCTGGGCGGTCAAGCTCTCAAAAGCTCTCTATTCTTTGGAATCCGTCATTCTTGTAAAAGAACATAAGCGCCTGGGGAAAAACCGCAGCTTTTCCATCTCGCTCAGCGGGGAACAAGAGGTCATGGAGGGGATGCTGCTCGATGTGGGCATGCTTTGCCAAACCGAAGAAGGACTGACCTTTGGGAGCGGTTTAAACGAAGCGCTCCTTAAAGAGGATTGCTGCAAACGCGCTTATTTGCGGGGCGCTTTTATGGGCGGCGGCTCGCTCAGCAACCCTGAGCGCGGCTACCATTTGGAATTTGTGGTGCGTACCTCTTCGCTTGCCGGCGATCTTTGCCGGCTGCTCAACGAGTACGATCTGCGCTCCAAAACGGTAGAACGAAACGGAGCAGCGGTGGTTTACATCAAAGAAAGCGAGCGCATTACGGATTTTCTTGCCCTGATCGGCGCGCACGGCGCCCTTTTGGAACTCGAGACCGTAAAGACCAACAAGGAATTTAAAAATGGCCTCAACCGGCGGTTCAATTGCGAGACCGCCAACATCAAAAAAACAGTTGACGCTTCGCTGCGCCAAAAAGATAACATCCGCTACCTCATCAACCACGACGCTTTTTCTTCACTGTCGCCCGAGCTGCGTTCTGCCGCGGAGGCCCGCATCGAATACCCCGAAGCTACGCTTGCCGAGCTAGGGGCGCTCCTCGATCCTCCGGTCGGCAAGTCCGGCGTCAACCACCGCCTGCGCAAACTCGAAAGAATCGCTCTTTCCTTAAAAGACAAGAAAGGGGAATAAAACCATGACTCACAGGGTGGTCCAAGTTATGCTCAGCGGCGGCCTGCGCGCGCGTCCGGCGTCGATGTTCGTTTCCGTCGCGACCCGATTCTCCTCGCAGCTGCTGCTGGAATCGGGCAACAAAAAGATCAACGCCAAGTCCATTATGGGTGTTCTGGCACTCGGTGCGTCGGAAGGGGACGAGATGCACATTTACGCTTCCGGAGAAGATGAAGAAAAGGCCGTGCAGGCGCTTGCCGATTTTTTGACCGGCGAAAGCGCTCCGGCAAATTGAACGAGACGATAGAAAACGATATGAGCGATTTTGTTCACCTTCATGTTCACAGCGAATACAGCCTGCTCGACGGCGCTTCCCGCGTGAAGGATCTTGCGGCCCGCGCAAAGGAATTGGGCTTTTCGTCGCTTGCACTCACAGACCACGGCGTCATGTATGGCGTCGTGGCTTTTTACCGCGCTTGTAAAGAGCAGGGCATCAAGCCGATCATCGGTATGGAGGCCTACGTGGCGCCCCGTTCCAGAATGGAAAAGACCGGCCGTGCCGACCGGGAATATGCGCACCTTATTCTGCTCGTAAAAAACCAGGCCGGCTACCGCAATTTATGTGAGCTTTCGACCCGGGCGTTTACCGAGGGATTTTACTACAAGCCGCGCATTGATTACGACCTTTTGGCAGAGCACAGCGAAGGGCTCATCTGCGCTTCGGCCTGCCTCGCGGGCGATATTCCCCAACTGCTGCTTGCCGGCCGTTACGACGACGCCAAGGCGCTCGCTTTGCGCCTGCAGGGCATGTTCGGCGAAGACTTTTACATCGAACTGCAAGACCACGGCATTCCCGAGCAGCGCAGGATTTTGCCCGATTTGCAGCGGCTCGCCCAAGAGATCGGCGCAAAGGTCATTGCCACCAACGACGTTCGCTATGTGCGCGCCAAAGACGCCGAGGCGCAAGATGCTTTGATGTGTGTGCAGATGGGCCGCTTTGTAGACGAAACCGACCGCATGAAGATGCAGGGCTCGGAGTTCTACTTAAAATCTGCCCAAGAGATGGAGCAGGTGTTTTCCTTCTGCCCGGAATCGCTGGCAAACACCCTGGAAGTCGCAAACAAATGTGACTTCGACTTCACGTTCGGGCAGATCCACCTGCCGCACTACGACGTGCCGGAAGGGTACGACAACGAGGGTTATCTGCGCCATCTGTGCGAGACCGGCCTGCAGAAGAAATACCCCAACG
Source organism: uncultured Christensenellaceae bacterium (assembly GCA_944384305.1). Lineage (GTDB taxonomy): Bacteria > Bacillota > Clostridia > Christensenellales > CALWSW01 > CALWSW01. Next base: position 1,746 of record CALWSW010000006.1, on the reverse strand, counting down.
CGCCCAAGGAATATACCGACCGGCTCAATTACGAGCTTTCGGTCATCAGCTCCATGGGGTATACCGACTATTACCTCATCGTGTGGGATTTTATCCACTACGCCAAAAGCCAGGGCATTCCCGTTGGCCCCGGCCGCGGCAGCGGCGCCGGTTCGATCGCGGCTTATGCCTGCGACATCACCGATGTAGACCCCATCAAATATGACCTGCTCTTTGAGCGCTTCCTCAACCCCGAGCGCGTGAGCATGCCGGACTTTGACATCGATATTTGTTACCGCCGCCGCCAGGAGGTCATCGACTACGTCGCGCGCAAGTACGGCGCAGATTACGTGACGCAGATCATCACGTTCGGCACGCTGGCGGCGCGTGCTTCGGTGCGCGACATTGGCCGGGTCCTGCGCGTGCCGTATGACCAGGTCGACCGCATGGCCAAGCTCATACCGGCGCAGTTGAATATGACCATCGACAAGGCGCTCAATCTCAGTCCCGAGCTCAAAGCCCTTTACGACAACGATGAGACTGCCAAAAAGGTCATCGACCTCGCCAGAAAGGTCGAAGGCATGCCGCGAAACGCTTCGACTCACGCGGCGGGCGTGGTCATCTCTGCCCGTCCGGTGGTGGAATACGTGCCGCTGCAAAAGAACGGCGACGTTATCACCACGCAGTTCACCATGGGCGAGATCGAATCGCTCGGCCTGTTAAAAATGGACTTTTTGGGCCTGCGCACCCTTACGGTACTGCAGGACACGCTCGATGAGATCACGGCGCTGGGCGAGACCCCGCCGGCTTTGGACAAACAGGAATTCGACGACCCTGCCGTTTACGAATTGATCTCTTCGGGCGATACGGACGGCGTGTTCCAGCTGGAATCCGGCGGGATGCGCGCGTTTATGCAGCAGCTAAAGCCAGACTGCTTTGAAGACATCATTGCAGGCATTTCGTTGTTTCGTCCGGGCCCCATGGATTCTATCCCCCGCTATGTCGCCTGTAAGAACGATCACAGCTTGGTGCGCTACGCGCACCCCATACTTGAGCCCATCCTCAAATCTACTTATGGGTGCATGGTCTATCAGGAGCAGGTCATGCAGATCGTGCGGGACCTGGCCGGGTATTCTCTTGGCCACAGCGACATTGTGCGGCGCGCCATGGCAAAGAAAAAGAAGGACGTTATGGAGCGCGAACGCGCCGTCTTCATCGAGGGATGCGAAAGCCGCGGGGTCAGCCACGCCGTTGCGGTGGAGATCTTCGACGACATGATGGATTTTGCTCAATACGCCTTCAACAAATCACACGCTGCGGGCTACGCCGTCATTGCTTACCGCACGGCTTATTTAAAAGCGCATTACCCCGAAGCGTTCATGGCGTCGCTCATCAACAGCTTTTTGGACCGCGTAGAGAAGGTGGCGGAATACCTGCAGACCTGCCACGCGTACGGTATTCCCACACTGCCGCCGGATATCAACGCCTCGCAGGCCCGCTTTTCTGTGGAGCTGCGCGATGGGAAAAAGTGCGTTCGCTATGGGCTCGGCGCGGTGCGCAACGTCGGGGTCGCTGCCTGTGACCAGATCGTAGCTGAACGGAGGGAAAACGGACCCTACCGGGATTTTACCGATTTTCTCAGCCGCAGCGGCGAGTACCTCAACCGGCGCATGGTGGAAAGCCTGATCTTTGCGGGTGCGCTGGACTGCTTTGGCCTCAAGCGCTCGCAGATGGTGGAAGCCTGCCCCAAGGCGATGGAGGCTGTGG
>CALWSW010000005.1 GCA_944384305.1 uncultured Christensenellaceae bacterium | reverse complement strand
GAAGGGCTGACGGTGTACACCACCTACCGCATCGTCAAAGAGCTTTACGGCGAAGCCTACGCCAAAGAGCACTACGTCGCGCAGTGGCAGCAGGCGGTGGAAGACTATTACTTGGACTATTACGTGCGCAACCCCGAGGTGCTGTCGGCGCTGCCCGAAGAGAAGCAGCTGGAGATCACCGGGAACTTGACGTATGTGCGGCAATACTGCGAAATGCCGCTGAAAATTCTGAAGGCCGAGGCTCTGCTGGGCGGCGAAGCGGCCATGGACGAGGTGCTTTGGGGGCTGTTCCAGCGCGAACTGGACCCTATGAACCCCTATTTGACCTACCAGGAGTTTCTGGATGCCTGCAATTTAACAGAGGAGGACCTGGACCTTGCGTAAGATCTTTGGTTACGAGTGCAAGCGGCTGCTTTGCAACAAGTTCTTTTTCGGGCTGGTGCTCGTCACCCTGTTTTACGGCTGGCAGGTGCTGGACCGGGCGACGATTTTAGGGGTGTCGCACACCGCGCCCTTTTCGCCCTGGAGCTTTGGCGATTACTTGTGCCGCATGCTGCCGCTTTTGTGGGTGGGGGCGCTGTTCTTCCTTACCTTTTTTACCTCTAAGGCAGAAAAAAGGCGGGAAAGCCTGACCCTGGCAACGCCGGTAACGCCCGCGGCGTACCGGCTGGTGCGGGGGTTTTCGGCCCTTGCGGGAACGGCGCTGCTCGCGCTTATGGTACTGCTGCTTGCGGCGGTGTTTTACGGCGGGATGTTTGGGTGGTACGACTGGGGCACGCTCCTTTTGCCGGCGCTTTTGACGCTGGCGCCGCCCTTGGTGTTTGCCCTGGGCAGCGGCTACTATTTGGGCCAGCTGCGGCCCTGGCTTCTGTTTGTGTGGATGCTGCTGCCGGTGCTGCTCTTGGCGCTGCCCCTGCCGGAATGTTTGGGGCTGCTCAACGGCAGCGTGTTTGTGGAGCGCCCGCTGGCGCTTGGGGTGTTGGACCCGGCCTTTTCGCTGCCGGCGGGAACGGTGGTGGTACAGTGCGCGTTGCTGGTTGTGGGGGCGGCGCTGCTCCTGGCAAAGCCAAGGAAAAAGCAAAGGAATTGAAAATACGGCCCGCGGGCAAAATGCCCGCGGGCCGCTTTTGTAATTTTAGGGTCACTTGCCGTTTGCGGCGCTCTGGCCGGCAATGCGGCCAAAGGTCATGGCGTCGGCCACGGCGTTGCCGCCCAGGCGGTTGCCGGCGTGGATGCCGCCCGTCACCTCGCCGGCGGCGTACAGGCCGGGAATGGCCGCGCCCTCGGCGTTCAGCACGCGGGTCTCGGTATCGATCTGAACGCCGCCCATGGTGTGGTGCAGCGCCGGCGCTTCCATAATGGCCACAAAGGGCGCTTCCTCGATCTTGCCGATGAAGTTGTAGCGGCCGAATTCGGGGTCTTCCTGCGCGTCGACGTAGCTGTTGTAGTTGGCTACGGTTTTAAGGAAGGCTTCGGCGTCCACACCGAACAGGCTTTCCATCTGCGCGGCCAGGTCCTCTATGGTGTCGGCCACACAGGCGTAGCCCTTTTCGATGAGCGCGTTGAGCTTTTCTTCGCCCTGCAGCTCGTACTGGGTGGCGTCGCCGATGGCGTACATGCGGCCGCCGGTCTGGCCGAGAATGGCGGTGACCAGCTTGTCGCGCTCGTCGTTTTCGTTCACAAAGCGCACACCCTCTTGGTTGACGTAGATCTTGTTCTGCGTGCCGCGGATGGCCTGGCCGTCCACGGTGCAGATGGGCAGGATCTGGATGAAGCCCATGCCCACCAGGTTGGCGCCGGCGGCCTGCGCCATGACGATGCCGTCGCCCGTGCAGCCAGCCGCGCCGTCGCAGGGCATGGTGGCCGAAAGATCCGGCCAGTAGTTGTTGTATTCCATCACCATTTCGGCATTGGAGGCAAAGCCGCCGGTGGCCAGCACTACGCCGCTTCCGGCGTGCAGCAGCACTTCGTTCCCGCTGGCGTCTTCGGCGCGCACACCCACGGCGCGGCCGTCTTCCATGAGGATCTCGGTGCCGCGGGTCTGGGTGAGGATGGTGACGCCCTGTGCTTCGGCGCTTTCCTCCAGTGTGGCGATCAGGGCCGAAGCGCCGCCTTCCACGTCGTGGGTGCGCTGCCACAGCGCGCCCACGGCCGTGCTGAGCGTGTCCTTAAACTGCACGCCCAGGGTCTCCAGCCATTCGCAGGTAGGCAGGGTCTGGTTGCACAGGGTGGCGAGCAGGTCGTGGTCGGGGGTCACCACCGTGCCGTCCAGGCCGGTGCGCTTGCTGCCCTCGTAGCTCTGGATCATGTGCAGCTCGGGGGAGTCGAACAAGTAGGTCTCGCCGCTGTCCAAATACTCCTGGATCTGGGTCTTCAGCGTTTCGAGCTCGGCGGCAAAATCGCCGAACCCGGCGGGGTCGTATTCCAGGTAACCGGCGAGCTGGTTGCGCATGGATTCGCTCATTTCGGTGCTGCCCTGGCGAACGGGGTCGGCGGTGTTCAGCCCGCCGCCGCTCATGATGGTGTTGCCGCCCAAAACACCGGCTTTTTCTATGAGGATGACCTCTGCGCCTTCCTGCGCGGCAGCGATAGCGGCCGTCAGCCCGGCGCCGCCGCCGCCCACCACCACGACGCCGGCAGAAAGCTCGGTGGTCTCGTTGCTTGCGGGCTCCTCGGCCGCTGCGGCCTTCAGGGCGGCAACGTCGCCGCCGGCCTGCTCCACGCAGTCCTCCACGGCATCCAAAATGGCGTTGCTGGTGTTGGTCGCGCCCGAAACGGCGTCTACGGCAAGCGTCTGGCCGCCGACGATCGCACCGGGGATCTGCTCAATGGCGGCGTCGCCAATGCCGGGGGTCTCGCTGTGGGCGGTCACTTCCACCGCCGAAATAGCGGTTTCGGTAAAGGTGACAGCGACAGTGACCGTGCCGTTGTTGCCGGCGGCGGAAGCGGTGTAGGTGCCGGGCGTGTAGAGCGCCGGAGCATCGGAGCCTTCCGCTGCATCGGGCGTGGGCGAAACGGCGGTTTCCTGCGGCGCGCAGGCCGCAAAGCCCAAGGCCAAAGCGAGGCACAAGAGCAGCGAAAGCGCGCGTTTTAAGGGGGTCTTCATTGCAATTCCTTCCTTCTGTTAAAATTGGAACAGATACAGGCCTGTATTTTGCAGCTTATACCCTGAAGCGGTTTGAGGGTCAACCCCTTTTTGCGCTTTTTTGAACGAAGTGGAAAAAGCGGCCAACAGCGAGGGATTGAGTTTTTAAAAGCGGCTGTGGTATCCTGTTCGAAAAAGAGCAGGTTTGTCTACGAAGGGCAGGAGGAAGGGCAAATGAAGTACCGCATTGGCGAGATCGCCAAGATGCTGGGCGTGAGCGCAGAAGCTGTGCGCTATTTTGAAAAGATCGGGCTGATCCACCCCACGCGGGACGAGGAGAGCGGCTACCGGCTGTATGAGGTGGGGGAGCACAACATCCTCATGCGGGCAAGGGGGTACTCGCGGTTTGGGTTTACGCTGGCCGAGGCGGCGGAACTGATCGCAAACGGCGACCTTGCCGACCTCACCGCTGCGCTGAAGGAAAGGGAAGCGCCTTTAAAAGAGAGCATCCGCCAGCAGATGCTGCTGCTTCGCTGCCTCAAACGGCGGCGGGAGCACCTGGAGCGGGTGTGCGCGCTGGGGGAGCGCTTTCGGGTGGAAACCAGCCCTCCGCTCTACGGCGTTTTGTACCGGCGGGGGTACGAGTTTATGCAAAAGGAGGGCATGAGCGCGCAGGTGCGGGAATGGGCCGAAAAAAAGCCCTTTGCCGAGGCGCTGCTGGTCTACAAAAAAGAGACCATTTTAGCGGGCGGCAAGGGCTATTATTTGGGGCTGTGCATGGAAGAGGAGTTTGCCAAGGCCTTTGGCGTGGACCGGCAGGCGGGGGTCGAGTACTTTCCGCCGCGAAAGTCGGTGTACAGCCTGCGCAGGATCCCGCACGAGCGGGCGGTGGAATCCGACCTGCCGCGCTCCTTTGCCCCCACGCTGGCCTTTTTAAAGGAACAGGGGCTCAAGCTCGCAGGCGACAGCTGCGGCCGCACACTGCACACCTCAAAAAAGAACGGCGAGTACGTGCACTACTGCGAGCAGTGGTTCCCGGTGGAGTAGTTCACCCCGCCAGCAGCTGGAAGGCCGTACAAAACAGCGGGATGGTGACGGCGCAAAACAGTGTGGTGGCGGCGTTGATGGAAGAGACCAGGCGGTTTTCCGGGCTGCGGTAAAGCTGCGCCAGCTGGGTGACCACGCTGGCCGAAGGCCCAATGGCGCACAGCAGCGCTACCGTCAGCACCGGCGTGGCATTGGGCGCGCGCCACAAAAGGCTTGCCGCATAGGTGAGCGCAAAGGCCAGCAAAGGGAAAAGGACCAGCCGCAAAAAGGTGGCGCGCAGCACCGCGCGCTCGCGCAGGATGGCCTTAAAGTCGGTCTCGGCAAGCAGCACGCCAATGACCAGCATGGAAAGCGGCCCCACGCACCGCCCCAGCGAGGAGACCGCCGTGCCGGCAAAGCCGGGCAGGCGCAGGCGGGCAAAGAAGAAGAGGAGCCCCAGCAAAAGCGCCAGAATGTTGGGGTTGAGCAGCACTTTTTTTAGGCTGGGCTTGGCAGTGCCGCCCATCAGGCGCTGGCCGTGGGTCCACACCAGCAGGTTTTGCACCACCAGGTACGCGCCGGTGTAAATGACGTAGTCGCTGCCCAGCGCGCCCTGCACCACGGCAATGATGAGGTTGCCGGCGTTGTTGTACACCGCGCAGGCCTGTTCGCCCGCCGAAAGGGGGCGCGCCGTGCGGGAAAGCAGCGCCGACGCGCCAAAGAACACGGCGTGGTAGGCCAACGCCAGCGCAAAGGCCACCCCCAGGCCCAGGAGCTTTGCGGTGTCGAACTCGGTTTGAAAGGCGTCGAAAAGCGAACAGGGGATCACCAGGTAAATACAGGCCAAAGAAAGCACGCGGGAATTTTCCCCCGTCAGGATCCTGGTTTTGCCCAGCACAAAGCCGGCAAAGGCCATCACCACCATGGCGGCGATCTGCTCGAGCAGCAGCAAGCTCAGTTCCAATGATCTCCCCTCCGTCATTTTGGTACGGCAGATGGAAAGCCGGCCGTATATTTTCTGCTGGTACTATTCTCTGCGAAGGGGGCGATTCCTTTTTTGCAGGGGAAAAACGCAGGCGGCAAAGCCCGCGGGCGCGCGGCTGGCGCAGCTTGACCGGACGGAATGTATATCAAATCATAAAGAAAGCGTTCACGCCGCGGCAGCGCGGGCGGTTACCCCGCAGTTTTGCAGAATTTCAGCAAAGCGCCGTTCTACCCTGGTTTCTTCTACGCAGCGTGTGAAGGTGAGGCGCAGCCTGCCGCCGTAAGTCGCCACGCCGCAGCTTTTGACCGTGCGGGGGTTGGCGTCGCCCTCAAAGCTCAGGCTGCAGACCTGGGAGGAGAGTTCTTTGGGCAGGTCGATCTTGCCCAAATTGGAGAGCGACATGGTGCAGCACCGCGCGCCGAACAGCGCGTAACCGGCCTTGAGCAGCAGGTCTTTCACAAAGCGGGGCAGCAGCCGGAAGGCCCAAAGATTGGCCAGGCGAACGTTGGCGCGGGCGCAGGAAGCCAGGTGCGCCGGCGTGCGCTGGGCGCGCAGCTGCTGTTTGATGCGCGCGCAGGCTTGCTCAAAGGTCCAGTCCTTTTGCGAAAGGTCCAGCCCGACCGTGGCGCTCAGCGAGAAGTTGCGCAGGGTGTTCCAGCCGAATACCCGCCGCAGGTCGATGGGCACGGCCAACAGCACCGGCCGGCGCCTGCGTTCGGGCTGCTGGTTTTTTTGCTCTTCCCACAGGCTCAGGGCAAGGGCCGAAGCGAGCAGTTCCGTCACCGTCAGGCCGCGCGTTCTGGCGCAGGCGCGCACTTCTGCTTCGTCCAGCTCGACTTGGAGGGCGCAAAGCCTGCCGCGGCGCAGGGCTTTGCCGCGCAGCTGAAAAGCCTTGGGGGAGGAGCGCGGCGCGCTGGTCTCGCCGGCGCAGCGTGGGTAGCAATCGGCCAGTTCTTCGGCAAGCGGGGGTTCCCGGCGGCTTGGCACGCCCTGGCGGCAGGGGAGGGGCAGGCGGTGCTTTTGCTCCAGGTATTCGGCGAGCAGGGCTTTTAAAAAGACGCTGCCGGCCACGCCATCACACACGGCGTGGAAAAACTCCACGCTCACAGTGCTGCCCCAATAGAGCACGCGCAGGCAGCAGCGCTTGAGTTCTCCAAAGGACATAGGCCGCAAAATACCCGCGCTTTCGGGCTGCACTTGCATCGGGCGCGCGCCGGGTTTTAAATAGTAGCCCAAAGCGCTGCGGCGCAGTCCTGCCGCCATGGAGGGAAAGCGCGGAGCTGAGGCCGCAAGCGCGCTTTGCAGCACCGCCGGGTCGACCGGCTCCTTCAGCCGGGCGCTCAGGCGAAAGAGGTGGTGCTGGTTTTTGCTGAGGGTCGAGGGGAAAATGGTGGCGGCGTTGTCCAGCGCCAGCCGCCAGGGGCGCCCACACGGGGCGTGAAGGCTGCCTGCTAAAGGGCGGGTCAAGACTTGTTCCATATCAGTTCCTCCTGTTTGCTTGCTTTGGTGCCTTTAACATAGCAGCTGCTCGCAGGGGAATTGTTGGGCAGATGTTAAGGAAGTGTGAAAGCGAAAAAACGCAAAAAAAGCCGCTGCAAAACAGACGGCTCGGGATCACAGTTCTTAAAAAACGACGGCAGCTTCAGAGTTTGTGTGCTCAAATCTGGCGGTTTCATTGACGGATCCGCGGGCCGGAAGCCCCAAAGGTGCGGCCAAGCGGACGGCAAAAAAATCGCGAAATAGGCAGCAGCCTATTTCGCGACAGCTCTGGCGAAAAAGCGCGGTCACGCCGCCTTGACCGCCGGCTTGTTGGGGTTGAGCCGGTCGATGGTGGACTTCAAGAGCACCGCCGCCACGATGCAGATGACGATGTCGGGAATGAGGTATTCGGCCTGGTAGCCCAGGGAGTAAATAAAGGGGCTGACCCCGGCGGGGGCGTATTCGCCAAAGAAGATGGCCCCGCTGAGGAAGTGCATCACGAACCGCACCAGCCCAGCCACCACGGTGCCAACGTACAGGTTCTTTTTGAAGAACCCGGCCAGGCCGAGTGCGCCGAAGGCGAGGATGTAGTCGAACAGGATCTGGATGGGATGGACGAAATAAGCGTCCTGGATCATCTGCAGCAGCGCGTAGGCCACGCCCACGATCATGCCCTTGCCGGGACCGTACCAGTAGGCGTAAACGATGATGGGCAGCATGGAGGCGATGGTGATGGAACCGCCCTGCGGCATGCGGACGATGCGCAGATAGCTCAGCACGAAGGAAAGCGCCATGCACAGCGCGCCGTACACCAGCGCGCGGGTGTCGAACCCCTTTTGGGGCGCGGCGGCGGGTTTCTTTTTGCTGCGGCGCACCAAAAAGACGATCAGCGCCACAAACAGCAGGAGCATGACGCCCCACAGGATCCATTCCTTCAAAGACATCTCTTTGAAGGACTCGAAGAGTTCAAAAGACATGATTCCCTCCTGATGGCAGCGCGGCCCGGCGAGGGATCCCGTTCTTAGCAAAACCCCCGCAGGCCTTCGCTCTGCGGGGAAACAACACGCGCTTTTTCGTGCGCGCCGCTTCCCTACGATAGTGCTAACTAACAGGTTCAAAGGGTCCGCGCCCTGCGGCGCGATCTCAGCAATTTGCTCCCCCAGCGGTCCGATTGCCAAATTCAATTTTGCAAGCCAAGCATAACACGCTTTTTTTGTTTCGTCAACGCACGGGGCATATTTTTTGCCAAACCGGGCGAGACTAGGGAACAAAGGAGGAAGAAATCAGCATGAAAAAAGCATGGATCGCAGCGGGGCTGACACTGGCGGTGGTGGGAGCGGGTGCGCTTGGCGTGGTGCTCAACCGCCCCGAACAGATCGCGGTCACGGCGGTGAGCCGGGGCGGATTGGAGCGCACGGCGGCGGTGCGCGTGGAACGGGTAGTCCCCCAAACGGCGGAAATACGCGCCGGGCAGTCGGGCGTGATCGAGACCTTGCTCGTAGAACGGGGCAATGCGGTGAGCGTGGGGGATTCTTTGGCGGTGTTTTCGGGCGATTCGCTCGAAGCGCAGCTCAAAGAGGTGGAACAGGAGCTTTCGGCGCTGAATGTGCGGGCAGAACAGGCCGCGCGCGAGCAGGAGGCGGCGCAGGCCGCGCAAAAGGAGTACGAAGCCGTGCTTTCTGAAGCGGTTTCGGCGGCGGAAAGCGCGCAGGAACTGGCGCTTTCCGATACCGCCGAGTACGAAACGCTCAACCAGGCCATTGAAGCGGCCAACGCTGCGCGCGCCTCAGCGGTGTTTGCCGGGGAAGTTGCGCCATACGACGACACCGAAGAGCGCAGCCGCCTGAACGCCCAAATAGAAGAGCTCAAGGCAAGGCTCAACGACCGCACCGTGTACTCCACCGAGGCGGGCAAGGTGGTCTCTGTGGGGTTTGAAGAGGGGCAGACCGTGCTGGAAGGCGAGGTGCTGGCCACGGTGGAGACCGAAAGCGCCGGCGAACTGCGCCTGACGGGCACGGGCCTTCGCCTGGGGCAGACCTTGCGCGCCACCGTGAACGGGAAAACCTGGGAGCTGTCGGTAAACCGCATGGAAGGCGGCGTGGGATACGCCAAGACCCCGGCGGGCTTCCCGCAGTCGGGCGATATCGAAGGTGTGGTGGTGCAGGAGGAGGCCAAAGAGGTCTGTTTGCTGCCCATCGAGTGCGTTGCAGAGGATGACGGGGGCGAATACGCCATGATCCTGGAAGGGAGCGTGCTGCGCCGCCGGGCGGTCACTACCGGCATGGACGACGGCACGACCGTTGCCGTTACTTCCGGCGTGGGCGTAGGCGAACAGGCGGCCTACTTCCCCGAGCGCTATGCTGACGGCCAGCGGGCGGAAAGCAAGCAATAAAATAGGGAGCGGGCAAAAAGGGGCTGTCGCAAAACAGGCGACAGCCCCTTTTGAGAGTTTTGCACCGGTCGCTTGGCCGCCCTTTTGCGGCGCAAGAGGAACGGCGTAGACGCCCGACAGGCCAAATGGTATACTAAACCATAGAATTGAGCGCAAAGGCTGCGCCACAAAAAGAGCAGAAACATGACTAAAGAAAAAACTGGGCTGGGGCAGCTGCTCGTTGGCGCTCGTGCTGCTGGCCCTGAAATACAAAAACGATTGGTTTGCTAAAGCGGGTAAGTGGCTTTCGGCGGGATTTTTGCTCCTGCTGGCTTTGAGCCCGCTGGCGATGCTCGTGTAAGCTGGCGGCCCCAGGGAAAGGACAGGACCGATGAACCTAGAGACACCGCGCCTTTGCGCCATTGCCGGGCTGCTGCCCCGCTGCAAAACCGTGGCAGACATTGGCTGCGACCACGGCAAGCTCGCCTGTTTGCTGCTGGTGCGCGGGGTGTGCGAGCGGGTCATTGCGGTGGACATCAGCCCCCATTCGGTGGAAAAGACCAAGCGGCTGGGCGCGGCGCTGGGGCTGACTGCGCGGCTGGATGTGCGGCTAGGCGACGGGTTTTCTGCCCTGCGGCCGGACGAGGCGCAGGCGGCGGTGCTGGCCGGGCTGGGGGGCGAGCTGATCGCAGCGATGCTGCCGGGCGCCGGGGAGCGCACATTGGTGCTGCAGCCCATGCAGCAGGCCGATGTGCTGCGCCGCGCGCTGCGAACAGGCGGCTACGCGGTGACCGCCGAGGCCATGGTGGAAGAAAACCGCAGGATCCACGAGCTGATGCGGGTGGAACGCGGCGCCTACTGCCTGCCTGGCGATCTGCCGGAGCCGCTGTGGGACGAGGTCGGCCCATTGCTTTGGGAGCGCCGGGAGCCGCTGCTGGCCCAAAGACTGCGAAAAAAGGCCGGCGCGGTGCAAAAGCGCGCCCAGGAAGCCCGCCGGGCGGGCGAACGGGGCAGGCTGGCCGCGCAAAGGCTGGAAGAACAGATCGCGCTGCTTTTGTGGGCGGCCGAAAAGATCGAAGGCGAACAGCTGCCGCGCAGCGGCGGGGAAAGGAAGGCAGGGCCATGTATTTGACCAAAGAAGCGCTGCTTGCAGCCATGGAAGAGATCGCGCCCCGCGCGCTTGCCGAAAGCTGGGACAACGTGGGGCTGTTGATCGACTGCGGGCAGGGTTTTTACAAAAAGGCGCTCTTTGCGCTCGAACTGACCGAGGAGGTCGCAAAAGAAGCCGAAGAGCTGGGGGCAGACCTGCTGGTCACCCACCACCCCGTCATGCTCTTTGGCGTCAAGCGGCTGGACCAAGCCACGGCCGAGAGCCGGGCCGTGCTGAGGCTCATTCAAAACGGGGTCTCGATGTTTGCGGTGCACACCAATTTTGACTGCTGCGCCACCGGCACCAACGCTCTGCTCGCGGAAGAGCTGGGGCTTTTGAACCTGCGGCCCATGGTGCCGGCGGAAGGCGGCGCGGTGGGGATGGGCCGCGTGGGGGAACTCCCCGCGCCCCTGCGCTTTGAGGAATTTGCCCGGCAGGTGGCCCGCGTGCTGAAGGCTGAAGGGGTGCGCACGGCCGGCGACCCGGCGCGCGTGGTGCGCTGCGTTGCGGTGTGCACCGGCGCGGGGCTGATGGCAAAGGAAGCGCTCAGGGCGGGTGCAGAGGTCATCGTCACGGGGGACGTCAAGCACCATCAGGCTGCCGAGGCCGTGGGCCAGGGCCTTTGGGTGGTGGATGCCGGGCACTTCGAAACCGAACAACCGGCCGTAAAACGGCTGTTTGCGGGTTTACAACAGAGGTATAATCAGTTAAAATATAATGCGCAAAAAGAACAGACGACGGAATTTTGCCTTTCGCGCGTCGAAAAACCGGTGTTGTCTGCCCTGGTGTGGACGGATCGTGAATAAGGGAGATTGAGTTTTGAGCGGTATGAATGAATTGCTGAGCTATCAGGAAGCGGACGTTCGCTTCGACAAGCTGGAGGCCGCGCTGCGCGCTTCGCAGAACAGCAAGCGCCTGGCCAAGGTGCGCCAGTTTTTGGAGGAGCAGAAGGGGGTATTGCAGAAGATGACCGCCAGCGTCGAAGGGCGCAGACAGGCCATTCAGGCCACCTCCGACCGGTTCGATCTGTACGAAAAGCGCTACCAGGAGACCATGGAAAAATACCAGACCGCCAACAAAGAGGATCTGGAGACCGTGGCCAAGTACAGCCGCTACTTCGACCAGCTGGCCGCGCGCATCGCTTCGGAGCGCCGGGAGTTTGCGCAGTTTGTGAACGTGCTGGAAAAGGAAGAGCGCCAGCTTGCCGATATGCGCATTAAAATCGCCAAGGCCCGCAAGGAATACGACGAGCTGAAGGTGAAGGTGGAAGAGGAGCGCGCCGCCGCCAAGGAAGAGCTGGAGGCCGCCAAGGCCGAGGCCGACCGCCTGGCCGCCGCCGTGCCCGCCAACCTTTTGGAAGAATACCGGCGCGTCAAGCGCAACCACACCATGCCCGTGGCCGAAGTGCAGGGCAGCAAGTGCTCGGGCTGCAACATGGAGCTGCCGGCGGTCTCCATGCGCAAGCTCAAGGAGCAGGAATTGGTGGAGTGCGACAATTGCGGCAGGCTGCTGTATTTGCCGCAGTAAGTGTGTTTTTCGGTTTGTGATGCGAGGCGGCTGGATGATCGCGTTCGCTTTTTGCGAATGAGGAAAGTCCGAGCACCGCAGGGCAGGGTGCAGGGTAATACCCTGTGGAGGCGACTCCAAGGAAAGTGCAACAGAGAGATACCGCGTTGGGGCTTGCCCCGGCGCAAGGGTGGAAAGGCGAGGTAAGAGCTCACCCGCGCACCGGCGACGGATGCGCGCTGTAAACCCCACCTGGTGCAAGATTGAGAGAGGGAGCATTTAATGGCGGCCCGTCAAGCTCTCCTGTAATCGCGCGAGCCTGCCGGCAACGGCAGGCCAAGATAGATGATCATCCCAGACAGAACTCGGCTTACAGGCCGCGCTCGCATCTTTTTTAAAAAAAAGGGCGCCGCAGGATTTGGTTTCTGCAGCGCTTTTTTTATTGCAGGGCAGCAAAATGATGCGGCCCGCCCGGGCGGTGTGCGGCTGGTCACGGGGTTTATAAAATCTTGTTGTGCGCGGCAAACTCGCGCAGCGCGGCCATAAATTCGTCGCACAGCTTCGAGGGTTTGCGGCCCTTTTTGGTCATGCAGCAAATGCTCCATTGCAAATCGGTTTGAAAGGGCACGATCACCAGCGAGTCGTCGGGGTCGAGCTTGGGCAAAAGGCCAAAAAAGCTGGGGCAAAGGCCGCCGGAACCGCGCACATAGGGGCGGGGGTCCTTTAGCTCAATGCCCGAGATCTCCATGTTGGGCTCAAAGCCCGCCCGGCGGCAGGCGCGCAGGTAGGGGTAGTAGGTGGCCGAGCCAAAGGCCAGAATGGGCCGGTCGCGCAGGTCGTCCACATACAGGGCCTTGCGCTTGGCGAGCTCAATGGCGCCTTCCACATTGCAGATGGGCGTGATGTTGAACTGGTCGTCGGAATAGGGCGCAAGCGCCAGGCAGAGGTCGGCGGTTTCTTCAGAGAGCAGGCGGTTGTTGGTGAGCGGGGTGTGCTCCTGTATGACGAGAGAAAGCCCGGGGTGGCTCTGCTTAAAGCCGAAAAAGGGCTGGGTGGTCAAAATGGCAAAAATGCCCAGATCCATCACCACGAACAGGCGGGAGCTCTCGTTGAGCTTTTGGCTGAGGTTGTTGACCAGTGCGGTATACTCGTTGAACATGTTTTCCACGTATTCCCGCGCGGTCTCGCCGCAGGCCGTCAGCTCCAGGCCGCTGCGGGTGCGCCGGAAGAGCTCGCACCCCAGCTCTTTTTCCAGCCGCTGCAAAATGTTGCTGACCCCCTGCTGCGACATGTACAGCCGCTCCGCCGCGCGCGAGATGTTTTTATAGGTGCAGAGCATCAGGAAACACCTCATTTCGGAAGTATCCATGCGTAAGCCTCCTTTAGGAATCGCGCTCAGAAATGCCGAAGGATAGAAAACTTATAAGTGATATGCATTATACCACGAACCGAAAAAAACGAAAAGAAAATGTGCCTTTGGGAACAAAGTTTGAATGGGACAGATTTTTCGGAAGACGGAAAAGAACAAATTTTGCAGAAATGAATAAGGAAAAAGAGCTTTTAGGGATAAATAAGCGAAAAAAGTAAAATACACTGCCGTTTTTAGGGGCAAAATGTAAAATTTTTTGAAACAAAAAGAAAAAGGCAGAAGGAAAAAAGGAAAAAATGGGTAGAAAAGCCAGGAGAATTTTAAAAGAGGGTATTTTGTGAGAAGGGTTTGACAAATTATGCGCTGATTTTGTTAATAATTTATATTACGGTGTTTTCTTGTGCCGCCACAATGCTCTGTTGTTTGACGCGCAGCAGAACTTGCAGATAAGATAAAAAAGGAATTTTTACAAGGCGCACACAGCTTTCTTCCGTGCGGCGCGGCCGCCGCTTCTTTTTAAAAAGTCTGAAAGATCCTTTTACAACAATCGCTTTTTCTGCTCTTTGGGCGCAGCACACGGCATTTGCAGCGCTTTCAGAAGATAATCACATTTCAGAGGAGGATCCCCAATGGCTTCTTACGTAATGGCAATCGACATCGGCACCACCGGCACCAAGGCGATCGTGTTCGACACCAAGGGCGGCATCGTCGGCATTGGCACGTTCGACACCCCCACCTACTTCCCCGCTCCCGGCAGGGTCGAGCAGAACCCCACCGAGGTGGTCTCACTTTTGTATACCGCCACCAAGGCGGCGCTCGATGATTCCGGCGTCGACCCGGCGGACATCGTGGGCATCTCCTTCTCGCACATGTGCTGCTCCTTCCTCTGCGTCGACCGCGAGGGCAACTACCTCACCAACATGATTTTGTGGAACGACTTCCGTGGCGAGGAAATGTTCCCCTATATGCGCGAAAAACTGCGCAGCATCGGCGTTTCGGACGAAGAGGACTACAACTACACCGGCTACCCCTTCGGCCCGCTGGCCACCACGCCGAAGTTTTTGTGGATCAAGAAGAACATGCCGGAAATTTACGAAAAGACCTATAAGTTCGTCGGCCTCGAGGCGCTGATGATCAGCTCCTTCACCGGCAACACCGACGAGTATTGGGACGATGAGCCCGGCGTGATCTACACCAAGATCGCCAACGGCAACACCTTTGAGCTCGACCCCGAGCGCGCCAAGCTCTACGGCGTAGACATCAACAAATACGCCGGCCGCAAGGAGCCCGGCGCCTTTGCCGGCACTGTGACGGCCCGCGTGGCCGAGCTGACCGGCCTGAAGGAAGGCACCCCGGTGTACGTGGGCGCGGGCGACCAGCGCTGCGCGGCTGTGGGCGCGGGCGTTGCCGAAGACGGCATGATCTCGGGCGTGCTGGGCACGGCGGGCGTCATTCACGCCTATTCCTCCAAGCCGGTGCGCCACCCCGGCGCTTCCATTTCCATCATGGGCCACGCCGGCACCCGCCATTGGCAGGTGGAAGGCTCCTCCAACTCCGGCGCTTCCAGCTGGCGCTGGTTCAGGGACCTCTTCTGCGCCGAAGAGATGGCCGTGGCCAAGAACATGGGCAAGAGCGTGTACGGCTACATGACCGACCTGGCGGCAAAGTCGCCCGTGGGCTCCAACGGCGTCATCTACTGCCCGTGGCTGGGCGGCTGCGACTGCCCGCGCTTCGACGGCAACGGCCGCGCCACCTTCACCGGCCTTTCCTTCTCGCACACCAAGGCCGACGTCGCCCGCTCGGTGCTCGAAGGCGTGTGCTACGAAATGCGCAGCATGATCGACGAAGCCGACGCCACTTTGGGCTTTAAGACCGAGGTGCTGCGTTCGGTCGGCGGCGGAGCAAAGAGCAAGCTCTGGAACCAGATCCAGGCCGACGTTTACAACAAGTCCATCGAGACGCTGTGCTGCGAAGAGTCCACGGCCCTGGGCGCTGCGATGTTCGCCGCCATTGGCGCCGGCATTTACAAGGACATCCACGAAGCCATTGCGAACATGGTGCAGGTGGACTACCGGCTCGACCCCATTCCCGAAAACGTCGAGACCTACAACACGCTGTACGACATCTACTGCAACGTCTACACCGACCTGGCCAAGCGCGTGTTCCCGGCCATCCGCGAGTATCAGGACAAGAACTTCAAAGCATAACGCTTTGTTGAGAACTGCCCCGCAAGCCGGCAAAAAACGCCGCCGCCGCGCCACCGGCGCGGCGGGCGGGCGCTGCGCCGGCTTATGGGGGTTTTGCGATCTGCTTTATGGATTGGAGATGACGACATGGAATTTACCTTCTACACCGCGAACAAGATCGTCTTTAAGCGGGGCGCCATTAAGGAACTGGCGGCCAACATCGGCGGTCTTGGCAAAAAGTTCCTGGTTTTGATCGACCCGGCCTTCGTCAACACCCCGGTGCAGGCCACCGTGGTGGAACAGATCGCCTCTATTGGCGCCGCCTGCGAGATCTTCTCGGAAGTGCGGGGCGAACCCACGGTAGAACTGGTGGACGAAGTGGCGGGGCTCGCCGCCAAGCAGGGCTGCGACGCCGTCATTTCAGTTGGCGGCGGCAGCAACATCGACGTCGGCAAGGCCGTGGCGGCCCTTTTGACCAATGGCGGGTCGGCGCTCGACTACCTGGAAGTGGTGGGCAAGGGCAAAAAGGTAGAAAAGGACCCGGTGCCCTTCATTGCCGTTCCCACCACGGCCGGCACGGGCAGCGAAGTGACCAAGAACTCCGTGATCGGGTCGTTGACGGCGGGCTTCAAGCGCTCCATGCGCAGCGATAAAATGGTGGCCACCATTTCGATCGTCGACCCCGAATTGACGCTGGGCTGCCCCAAGAAGGTGACGGCCAATTCCGGCATCGACGCCATGACCCACCTCATCGAAGCCTACATCACCTTCCGCGCCACCCCCATCAGCGACGGCCTGGCATTAAAGGGCATCGAGCTCGCGGGCAAATACCTGCAGCGCGCGGTGGAAGACGGTTCGGACATCGAAGCCCGCGAGGGCATGTCGGCTGCGGCGCTCATCGGCGGCATGGCGTTCGCCAACTCCGGCCTGGGCGCGGCGCACGGCGTGGGCATGGCCATGGGCATCAAGTACCATCTGCCCCACGGCGAAGCCTGCGGCATCGCACTGCCCTATGTGGTGGAATTGAACGCCGACGTGGCGGGGGAAAAGCTCGACAAGGTGGGCGAAGCTTTGACCGGTAAGCGCTTTGACAGGCCCGGCGAAGGCACCAAGGCCTGCATCGACTTCCTCTTCAAGCTCAACGAAGCCATCGGCATCCCCAAGGACTACAAGTTCCTCAACGTCCCGCGCGAAGAGATCCCCTCGCTTGCACAGGGCAGCCTGGGCACCAGCATGACCAGCAATCCCAAGAAGATGGATGTGGAAGCTCTCACCGAGTTCCTTTCCAAGATCGTTTAAACCGGGCCCGGCCCCGCAACACAAACTACATTCCGGAGGATAATCGCCATGATGACCGTAGACCAGTTTGCAAAGCACTTCGACCTCGCGTGGCTCGCACAGAACGCGCAGGCAGCCGACATCGTCGCCGCCTGCAAGACCGCCGCCAAGTACAAGGTCAACTCCGTCAACGTCAACTCCTGCTGGGCGGCCCTCGCCAAGAAGGAACTCGAAGGCACGGGCGTCGGCCCCAGCGCCGTCATCGCCTTCCCCTATGGCGCCTGCATTTCCAAGGTAAAGTACCTGGAGCTTGAGGAGATGGTCAACCTCGGCTGCACCGCCTGCGATATGGTGGTGAACATCGGCGCGCTGAAGGACAAGAACTACGACCTCGTGACCGAAGAGATCAAAAAGTTCGTAGAGATCTGCAAGCCCGCCAACTGCGACACCAAGCTGATCTTTGAAGTGGGATTCTTGACCGACGACGAGATCGCCACCCTCACCAAGATCTGCTGTGAGCAGGGCGTTTCCTACGTAAAGACCGCCACCGGCAGCCAGGCGTTCCCCACCATGCAGCAGGTGCAGATCATGAAGGCCAACCTTTCGGGCGACACCAAGATCAAAGTCTCGGGCGTGCCGCGCACCTTCACCCTCCCCGCCGCCATGTTCATGTTCGATCACATGGGCGTCAGCCTCATCGGCACCCGCAGCGCCGGCAAGATCGTGCAGGAATACTCGGATTACCTCAAGGAGATCTAACGGTCTCCGACAGGACCTTTCTCTCTCCCCATTTACCTCCACAACAGGGCCGCTGCAGGTTTTTCTGCAGCGGCCCTCGGCGCGCCGGGCGACGGCAGGCGGCAGGGAGCGCTTTTTAAAAGCAAAAGCCGCTCTCTGCTTTTGTTTTTGGGCATATACACATGGCGCGGATTTTTTGCCTTTTGTTTCATTTGACGGGCGATAAGGCAAACGAGCACTCTTATGTGCCTGGCACTGAGAATAGCGTTAAGAACCGCTGCGTCAGGAGAAGTAAAAAAGTTGGAGAATTATTCCAAAAAAGTACAGGCGGAAAACTGCCCCCCAGGGGGTCAATCGGGCCGGATCTCCTTCTCCCCGGGATTTCGTCTGAGGTAAGCGGAAGGGGAAAGGCCATAGATGACCTTGAACTGGCGGCTCAAGTGGCTGGCGGAGCAAAAGCCGCAGGCTTCGGCGGCTTCGGCAATGGTACAGCCCGTGCTGCGCAGCAGGATCTCGGCCTGGCGCAGTCTGGTTTTTGCAATGTATTCGCTGGGGCTGACGTGGAAAACGCGCCGAAACAACTTGTAAAGGGCGCTTGTGCTGATTCCCAGTTCACGGCACAGATCCTCCTGAAGAATGGGGGCATTCAGATGTCCGGCGATGTAATGGAGAGCCTGGGAGGCGACCTGCAGGTCGGGGTTGCTATCGGCGTGCTCGCTGTCGGCTACGGCGGGGTCGGAAGCGAGCTGCCGGGCCAAGTGCACGGAAAGCAGGGAAAGGTGGGAGCGGATGAGGGTCATCAGCCCCGGGGCATCCTGTCGCCAATCCTCCAGCATGGAGCGGAAGGCTGGCAAAAAATCGGGCAGCTGGCCAGAAGGGACGACCAAGGCATCGCATTGCCCAGCGATGTGGCTCAAGTAAGTGTCTGTCAGGTGAGAAGGGGAGACGCCAAAGTGGATGTAATAGTAGTAGAGTTTTTCGCCGGGCTGGCAGATGGCGGTGTAGATTTGAAAGGGACGCAGCACGGCCAAAGAACCGGGCGCCAACTGGTATTCACCATCGTTGGTGTGCAGGACGGAGTGTCCCCGGGCAACTAGGATGAGCTCGATGTCGTCGCTGAAAAACTGATTGAAGGAGGAGATCCCCTGCTGGGAAAAGCGGCCGTAGCCGTTGACGCAGAATGTCAGCTGATCTAAATACACCGACAGAGCGTCTTCGTTGACCTTTTTGACATAGCAACTGATATTGTTCCACATGGCAGGATTCCTAAGCGTTGGAAAAGTTTAAATGTTACACGAATATCATTTGGACCGAATTGTGCACATTATATCATGATTTGTGTATTGGAGAAAAGAAAAATCTCGCTATACTGCAAAGTATACACATCCGGCGGCGAAATATCCATAACAGACAAAACCCCATAAGAAAAATACTCCTGGAGTGGGCGGCCGCCGGGAAAGGAGAAAAAACATGAAACAGAGGACAAAACGTTGGTTGGCGCTTCTTTTGGCACTGCTGTTGGCGGTGGGGCTGTTTGGCTGCGCCGAGACACAATCCCCGGCAGAAGAACCTGACAAAGCGGATGGAATGCAGGAAGAAACCCAGGGCGAGACTCCTGCAACGGATGGGTACGATCGGGAGGAATCGGCCGAACTGGTCATCGTTGGGGCGGGCGGCGCCGGCATGTCGGCAGCCCTTTCGGCTGTAGAGCACGGCGCGAAGAACGTGATCATCCTGGAAAAGACCGACAGCACCGGCGGCGCATTGAACACCACCTCCGGCACCATGTCGGGCGCCAAAACCATTATTCAGGAGCTGGACGGCCTTACCGAAGATACCTACGAGTCCTACTACGAAGACCTGATGGAGGAAGGCAGCAAGGACGGCGGCGTTCCCACCGAGTATTTGATCCGTCTGTATTCGGAGGAAGCAGGCAATACCATTGACTGGCTGTGGGAAAACGGACTGTCGGCCTACGAATTCCAGACCGATGAAGAGGGACACAAGGCGGTATTCGCGCCTGAGCACACCCTGTATTCCTACCCCCGTTCCTACAAGCCCAAACCCAAGGACAGCGCAAACTACAAGTCGGCAGCCCACGAGGTGCTCGACAGCATGATGGAAGGGCAGGACGCCATTCAGATCGTGTTCAACACCGAGGCTCGCCGCTTGGTGCTCAACGACAAAGGGCAGGTGACCGGCGTAGAAGCGATTGGCCCCGATGGCAGCAGTGTGCTGTATACCAGCGAACGGGGCATTTTGATGGCCACGGGCGGTTTTTCCGGCAACGCGGCGCTGGTGGCGGCCTATTCGCCCCTGAATGGCAGCGTGACCGGCAACCTTTCCACTACCGATGGCTGGGGGCTGCGCATGATGCAGGAAGTGGGCGGCTACGTGAACACCGACCGTATGTACTTCCCCTTTAACCCCTTTGGCCTGGAGAACAAGGCGCTGCCGGGTACCGGGCGGATCATGTCCACCAAGACCTATTTTTGCGGCGGCATCCTCATCAACCAGGAAGGCGAGCGGTTTGTGGATGAAACTTCGGAACCTGTGACCAGGCAAAACGCGCTGGCCGCGCAGACCGAGGGCAAGCAATACGAATTCTTTACCGAAAACACAGTGGAAAACTTGCTGGGCTGCGATCAGCACAACGGTATGTGGAACATGTACTTTGCGACGGAAGCCGGCCAGGCAGACATCATCAAAGCCAATACCCTGGAGGAGTTTGAAGAGTTAACTGGTGTGCCGGCAGAGACCTTACGCGCCACCATCAAAGCTTACAACGCTCACGTAACGGCCGGCGACACCGATGAATTCGGCCGGGTTTACACACCGACCGACAACATTTACAATGCGGTCATCGATACCATTGACGAAAATGGCCCCTTCTATGCGGTGGTGACCAAGTGCATGAACAACAACACTCTGGGCGGCATCACTGTCAACGAGTCGCTGCAGGTGCTTACAGAAGACGGTACAGTCATCCCTGGCCTGTACGCCGCCGGCGAGTGCGTGGCAGTGTGGGGGCGTTGGCTCAGCGGCGGCACCGGCGTGAATGGTGCGATCACCTTCGGCAGGCTGGCTGGTCAGTACATCATGGAAGCCGGACCCATGGCGGAAGGATATGTGGCAGAACCTGCGGCAAACATCTTTGACGAATCGCTGTGGGAAAAACAGGCCGTCACGCTGGGCGATGACAGCTTACTCGAAAACGTAAACGACGGCACGTATACCGCCACGGTGGATGGGCAGGAAGGCCCGCTGACCCTCGAAGTTGTGATTGAAAGCGGCTCGATCGCAGCCGTCAATGTGGTTGAGGAGCACGAAACCCCTACCATCGGCGGCCGTGCGCTTGAGGAGCTGCCCGGCATGATTGTGGAATCGAACTCCACCGAAGTTGACGCCATCAGCGGCGCGACGCTGACCTCCATGCGCGTGGTCAACGCTGTGCTGGCTTGCCTGGAGCAGGCGCAGGCGGAGTAAAGACGGGCTTGTGCAACCGGCGGATCGGCCGCGTCACTCAGCGGTGCGCCGGGCCAAGGTTTTCGGCTTTGTTGTGAAACATGATGGGAGCGCCGACTGTTTTTGACAGCCGGCGCTCCCTTTTGCGTGCCGGGCGACGGCAGGCGGCAGTTCCTGCGGCATTGAAAAAAGCGGCAGGAAGAAGTATGATGAAAGCAAAATAAGGCAAGGCCCTCTCATGGGGCGCAGGGCCGAAAGGAGAAGGTGCGATGGCAGAAAATCTGAGCGGCCGGCTTTTTTTGCAGCGCGAGCGTTCCAAACGGGCTTCGGTCCTGATCGCTGCGGGGTGGCAACATACCATTGGGCTGATGGCCAACGGTTGGGTGATCACGGCGGGCCGGAAGGATTACGGCCAGACGCTTTGCGCCGGCGGCGCAGAGATCGTGGCGCTCAGCGACAAAAGGATGCACGCCGTGGGCCTCAAAGCCGATGGCAGCGCCGTGGCCGCGGGTGAAAATACCCGGGGCCAGTGCGAGGTCGGCAGCTGGACAGGCCTTGTGGCCGTCGCCGCGGGTTCCCTCCATACGGTGGGGCTGAAGGCCGGCGGCAGCGCCGTTGCCTGCGGCGCGGGCGAGCGCGGGCAGTGCGAAGTTGCCGCCTGGCGGGATCTTGCGGCCATTGCTGCCGGGTTTGAGCACACCGTGGGCCTCAAGGCCGACGGCAGCGCTGTGGCCTGCGGCGCGAACGAGCGCGGGCAGTGCGGCGTTTCCGGCTGGACGGATCTTGTGGCCGTCGCCGCGGGTTCCCTCCATACGGTGGGGCTGAAGGCCGACGGCAGCGCCGTTGCCTGCGGTGCGAACGACCGCGGACAGTGCGAAGTTGCCGCCTGGCGGGATCTTGTGGCCATTGCCGCCGGGTTTGAGCACACCGTGGGCCTCAAGGCTGACGGCAGCGTTGTAGCCTGCGGCGCGAACGAGCGCGGGCAGTGCGAAGTTTCTGCCTGGTCGGAGATCGTGGGCATCGCCGCAGGAGGAGATCATACGGTGGGGTTGCGCTCAGACGGCCGGGTCACGGCAGTGGGGGCGGATGCCGGGGGCCAGTGCGGCGTTTTTCGGTGGAAGCTGTTTGACAGCTTGGAGACACTGGAGGAAGAGCGCAGGGTTTACCGGCAAAAACGCGAAATCCAGCACAGGGAAGCGGAGCAGAAAAAAGCGGCGCAGAAGAAAGAACGGATGGCCTTTTTGTATTCGCAAAAGAAGGCGCTTTTGCAGGAGATCGCCGGACTGCGCGGATGGTTCAGCGGCGGCAGGCGGAAAGAGCTACAAGCGCAGCTGGCCGCGATAGAAAGGGCCATTCAAGAAGAACAAAGATGACGGGCGGGGGAAGCGGAAAAACTCTGCCTGAAAAACACAGCGAGCCTGGCCACACTAGCCAGGCTCGCGCATTTTAAAGAGGAAAAGGCGGAAAATACATGGGAAACGGAAGGCGGGGACCGCGTTGCAGCGCTGCAGCCTTCCGGCCGCTTGAAAAAAGAAAACCCGGAAGGACTAGGCCGTTTGTTTACAGAATTACAGCAGAATACACACCACGCCCCCGCCGCCCTCGTTGATGATGCGGCTCAGCGTTTCGCGCATTTTGTCGCGCACGTCGTCCGGCATTCGCGAAAGCTTGCCCGAAAGCCCTTCCGAGACCAGGTCGCACAGCGGCTTGCCGAACAGATTGGTCTGCCAGATGGCCGCGGGGTCGTTCTCGAACTCGCGCAGCAGGAATTTCACCAGCTCTTCGCTCTGCTGCTCGGTGCCGACCAAGGGCGAAACTTCGCAGGTGACGTCCGCCCGGATGATGTGGAGCGAAGGCCCGCTGGCCTTGAGCTGCACGCCGTACTGCGAGCCGCGCTGGATCATCTCTGGCTCGTCGAGCGTCAGCTCCTCCATTTCGGGCGGGATCATGGCGTAGCCCGTGGCGCGCACTTCGGAAAGCGCGTCCTTTACGCGGTCGTATTCCTGCTTGGAGGCGGTCATTTCCTTGAGCATGGACATCAGCTGGAAGTCGCTTTCCACCGCACAGCCGCATTCCTCGCTCAGCACCTGGTAAAACAGGCCTTCCTTGGGCAGCACGGAATACCGCACGATGCCCGTGCCCAGCTCGATGCTGTGGATCTGCGGGGGCAGCAGGTGCTCGCACTCGTCAAAGGCGTCGAGCATCAAGGCGTAGTCCTTCACCCGCGCCATTCCCTCCATGCGGGAGCGCAGCGCGCTCAAAAGCTCGGCGTTGAGCCAATGGCCGCCCCCCAGGGCGTTCATCCACCCGGGGGTGATAAATTCGGCCTGGGTGAGCGGAAACTCGAACAGCGCGCGCTCCAGCAGGTCGTTCACCTCGTCGGCGGTCATGTGCAGAACGTCCATGGGCAGCGCCGCCACGCCGTATTTTTGGGAAAGCGTATCGCACAGCTCAGAAACGGCGGCAGAAGAAGGGTCTTTGGTGTTTACGACGATGACGAAGGGCTTGCCCAGGCTCTGCAGCTCCTCGATGACCCGCGCCTCGGCGGGCGCGTAGGCAGAACGCTCCAGGTCGGTGAAGGAAGCGTCGGTGGTCATGACGATGCCGATGGTGGAGTGTTCGGAAATGACCTTGTGCGTGCCCAGCTCGGCCGCCTGCACAAAGGGCATCTCCTTGTCGCTCCAGGGGGTCATGACCATGCGCGCGGCGTCGTTTTCTTCAAAACCCAGCGCGCCTTCCACCATGTAGCCCACGCAGTCCACCAGCCGCACCGAAACCTCGGCCCCGGCGTCGCCAACCTGCAGCTTTGCCGCCTCATTGGGCACGAACCGCGGCTGGGTGGTCATAATGGTGCGGCCGGCGCCGCTTTGGGGCAGCTCGTCGTTCATGCGGCGCCGTTCGTTGGAATCCGCTACATCCGGCAGCACCATCAGGTCCATAAAGCGCTTGATAAAGGTGGATTTGCCGGTCCGCACGGGGCCGACCACGCCGATGTAAACTTCGCCGTTCGTCCGCTGGGCGATGTCTTTGTAAAGATCCGTTCTGTCCATTGTGCCCTCCCGCGCAATTGGTTTTTGTAATGCATATGCCAGGCGATCCCGCTTCATGCCGGATCGGGCGGTCGGCCTTGACCGCAAGGCAAAAGCAAGGAGGAAGAACATGACCCGTGACGAGTTGTTTGGAAGGCTGCTGGCCTGCGTGGCGGCAGTGGAAGAAGGGGTGTGTGCGCGCAGGACCCGCAGCGGCCTGGTGAGCCTGAACGCCCGCACGGCCGCCCCCGGAGCGCCGCTGCGCGCGTTTTACAGCGCGCGGCAGATGGTGTGGGGAGCGGCGCAGGCGCTGGGCGGGGGCGCACAGGCCGCGGTGCAGAAGGCCGGGGCCCGCATGAAGGCTTTGTGGGCGGCAGCGCCCGCAGCGTGGCAGACCGACGCACCGCTTGAGGACCCCGCGCGCTTTTTTGCAGCCTTTGACGAGGAGCTGACGGCCTGGCGGAAAGCCGGCGGGGCTTAGGGGCCCCCTGATTGCCGCCTGCCTGGAACCGGCGGCCTTTTATAACGCTGGCTTTTGCGGCGGCAGTTTGGGTGATATAATAAAAGAAAGCGCCCCGCACAGGGGAAGAGGGAGGACACAGGATGCACAAGGAGCTCAAGGACTACCTGCCGTTCTGGGACGGTTTGACCGCGGCCGATAAAGCGGCGCTTGCCGGCGCGGCCGACGAAAGGGAGTTTCCCGCCGGGACGGTGCTGCACCGCGGGGCGGAGGACTGCGTGGGCCTGATGATCGTTACCAAAGGCCGGCTGCGGGTATACACCCTTTCTGACGAAGGGCGGGAACTGACGCTCTACCGCCTGCTCGAGCGGGATATTTGCCTGTTTTCAGCCTCCTGTATCATGAACAGCATCCAATTCGACGTATTGGTTTCGGCTGAGGAGGACACCGCGGTGCTGCACCTGCCGGCCGAGACCTACAAGGCGGTCATGCAGCGCTCGGCCGCGGCGGCCAACTACACCAGCGAGCTCATGGCCGCGCGCTTTTCGGAAGTGATGTGGCTGATGGACCAGGTGATGAACAAGCGCCTGGACGAACGTTTGGCGGCCTTTTTGCTGGAAGAGGCCGAACTGCGCGGGGCAAAGAGCCTTGCCATTACCCACGAGCAGATCGCCAACCACATGGGCACCCAGCGCGAGGTCATCACCCGCATGCTGCGGCACTTCCAGCAGGAAGGGCTGGTTGTGCTCAGCCGCGGCCGGGTGGAATTGGCGAACGAAGCGGGCCTGCAGGCCCTGGCAGCAGAGGCGCGGCGCTGAGCCTTTTGTGACCATGTCACGGCGGGCCTTTCAGCGTGCCGGTATACTGAAGGCAACGCAAAAGAAAGGAAGCATGAAAGACATGGGCTTGTTTGACCGCCTGATGGGCAAAAGCGGCTTGGAAGAGGGGCTGCGGGAATACCGCGCTGCGCAGGACGCCCTGCTTGTGGATGTGCGCACCAGGGAAGAATACCGGCAGGGGCATTTAAAGGGCAGTTTGAACCTGCCGCTCGATGAGCTTTCGGCCTCAAAACTGCCGCAGGGCAAAACGCTTTACGTGTACTGCCAGAGCGGCGCGCGCAGCGGCGCCGCCTGCCGGCTGCTCAAAAGCAGGGGGTACGAGGCCAGAAACATCGGCGGGCTGTTTGGCTACGCCGGCGAGCTGGAGGAAGGAGAAGGAGCATGAAGGCCGTCATCATCGGCGGCGTGGCGGGGGGCGCTACGGCAGCGGCCCGCCTGCGTCGCCTCAACGAAGAGGCAGAGATCGTGGTGCTGGAGCGCAGCGGCTTTGTTTCTTACGCCAACTGCGGCCTGCCCTACTACGTGGGCGGGGTGATCGAGGACGAAGAGGAGCTGACCCTGCAGACCCCGCAGAGCTTTTTTGAGCGCTTCCATATCGACGTGCGGGTGCACAGCGAGGCGCTTTCCATCGACCGCGCGGCAAAGACTGTTCGGGTGCGGGAGCTTTTGAGCGGCCGGGAATACGAGGAAAGCTACGACAAGCTGCTGCTCGCGCCCGGCGCGGCGGCCATGAAGCCCGCGCTGCCCGGCGTAGACGGCGCGCGCGTGCTGACCCTGCGCACGGTGGAGGACACGCTGCGCTTAAGGGATCTGGTGGTCGAGCAGAACGTGCGGCGCGCCGTGGTGGTGGGCGGCGGGTTCATTGGCCTGGAAGCGGCCGAAAACCTGCTGCACCGCGGGGTGGCCACGACGCTTTTGCAGCGCAGCAAACAGGTGCTGCCGCCGCTGGACGGCGACATGGCGGCGCTTTTGCACGGGTACTTGCGCAGGCACGGGCTGGACCTGCGCTTTGGCCAGAATGTGCAGGGGTACGAAGAGACCCAAACCGGTGTGCGCGTGCTCTTAAAAGAAGGAGAGCCCGTGGAAGGCGACCTGGTGCTGCTGGCCATTGGCGTCGTGCCCGAAAACAAGCTCGCCAAAGACGCCGGGCTGGCTTTGGGGGTTAAGGGCGCCATTGTGACGGACGAGCACATGCGCACCGCCGACCCCGATATTTACGCCGTGGGTGACGCCGTTCAGGTCAAAAACTTTGTGACAGGGGCGGACGCCAACATCGCCCTGGCCGGCCCGGCCAACAAGCAGGGCCGCATCGCGGCGGACAATATCTGCGGGATTCCCAGCGTGTACACGGGCGCGCAGGGATCCTCGGTCATCAAGCTGTTCGATATGACCGCCGCTTCCACCGGCCTGAACGAAAAGGCCGCCAAGGCTGCGGGCATCCCCTACGGCCGGGCGCTCACCTATTCTGCCTCGCACGCTTCCTATTACCCCGGCGCGCGCAACATGACCGTAAAAACGCTGTTCGACCCGGCGACGGGGAAGATCCTGGGCGCGCAGATCGTCGGTTTTGAAGGGGTGGACAAGCGCATCGACGTGCTGGCAACGGCCATCCGCGCCGGCATGACGGCAGAGGATCTGACCGAACTGGACCTTGCCTACGCGCCGCCTTACTCTTCGGCCAAAGACCCGGTGAACATGGCGGGTTATGTGATCGAAAACCTGCGCGCCGGCTTGGTGCGGCAGGTGTGGTGGGACGAGCTGGAAGCGCAGCAAGACGCGCTGCTCCTGGATGTGCGCACCCCGGAGGAATTTGCCCGCGGCCGCCTGGAGGGCGCGGTGAACATTCCTTTGGATGAGCTGCGCGGCCGCCTGCAGGAGCTGGAACCGGCCAGGGGAAAAGAGATTGTGGTAAACTGCCATAGCGGCTTGCGCAGTTATCTCGCCTGCCGCATCCTTTCGCAGCACGGGTTCTCCTGCAAAAACCTGGCGGGCGGATTTCAGTTCGTCAGCTGCGTGGCAGAGGATGCCTGCTATGGTGAGAACGCGCTGCCGCCCTGCGGGCTGCGGGTGGAAAAAGGATAGAAGCCGGCTGCCTGAAAAAAGGGCATTGGCAAAGCGCTGCGCGCCCGTTCTGAGGGCGCGCGGCGAAAGCGGCAAAACGCCTGTTTTGCCGCTTTTACATAACAAAAAGACCGAAAACAATGTTTCGGTCTTTGGTCTGGGTGAGAAGATTTGAACTTCCGGCCTCTTGAACCCCATTCAAGCACGCTACCAAACTGCGCCACACCCAGAGGTTTGCCCGCTCTTTTGCGAACACTGAATATTATACGCGCAAGGTGGAAAAAAAGCAAGCGTTATTTTTAAAATCCGGCGTGTTTTTTTGTACGGCTGCGCGGCGCTGAGGGCGAAGGCAAGGGAGGAGCGCTGCAAAAACCGCCGGAATCCGGGAAAAAGCCGTGTATTCTGTCGTTTTTGCCGCTCGTTTCGCATTGCGCGAAGGAAACACTGGTGCTATAATATAAAAACGGCTGTACAGATTTATTTTACGCACGGAGGGACCGTTGTTATGGCTCAGTACGAGAAACTCGAAGACAAGCGCATCAAGCTTACCGTCACCATTCCTGCCGAAGACTTCCAGCAGGCTATCGAGCAGGCTTATATAAAGGAACACGGCCGCTTTGCGGTGCCTGGCTTCCGCAAGGGCAAGGCGCCCCGCCGCATCATCGAAAAGACTTACGGAGAAGGCGTGTTCTACGAAAGCGCTTTTGACGCCGCCTATTTCCCGGCCTATGTGAAGGCCGTGCAGGAAGAGGGCCTTGAGCCTGTGGGCGCGCCGGATATCGAGATCGATTCCATCTCGGCCGAAGAGGGCGTGGTGTTTACCGCCACCTTCCCCGTCATGCCCGAGGTGCACGTCAAGCCCGAGGACTACAAGGGTATAGAAGTCGTGAAGCAGGAGTATACTGTTTCTGACAGTCAGGTGGACGCCGCTGTGGACCGCGAGCGCGAAAAGAACGCCCGCTTTGTGGCGGTGGAGCGCCCGGTGGAACAGGGCGACAAGATCGTACTCGACTACGTCGGCACCGTGGATGGCGTGGCCTTTGACGGCGGCACGGCCGAGAACCAGGTGCTCGACATTGGCTCCGGTATGTTCATCCCCGGGTTTGAAGATCAGCTCGTGGGCGCTGCCGTGGGCGAAGA
Source organism: uncultured Christensenellaceae bacterium (assembly GCA_944384305.1). Lineage (GTDB taxonomy): Bacteria > Bacillota > Clostridia > Christensenellales > CALWSW01 > CALWSW01. Next base: position 8,166 of record CALWSW010000005.1, on the reverse strand, counting down.
GAAGGACATCACCGTCACTTTCCCCGAAAACTACGGCCACAAGGAGCTCGCTGGCAAGGAAGCGGTGTTCCACTGCAAGGTGCACGAAGTGAAGGCCAAAGAGCTGCCCGCGGCAGACGACGACTTTGCCAAGGACGTCAGCGAGTTCGACACTTTGGAAGAATACAAGGCCGATTTGCGCAAGAAGATGGAAGAGGACGCCAACAACCGCGCCCGCAACGTCATGGAAAACAATGCCGTGGCGGCCGTTATCAACAACGTGCAGTTCGACGTGCCCGACGCCATGGTGCAGACCAGGGTGGACGACATGCTGCGCGAGCTGCAGCAGCAGATGAGCTATTCCGGCCTGACGCTCGACCAGTACCTGCAGATGAGCGGCACCAAGATCGCCGACCTGCGCAAGAGCTACGAAGCGCCTGCTCTCTTCAGGGTGCGGGGCGATCTGGTGCTCAAGGCCATTGTGGACGCCGAGGGCATCACCGCCACCGACGAAGACGTCGAGCAGGAATTTGAAAACTACGCCAAGTCTGTTGGCCGCGACCTCGACGAGGTCAAGGAAATGCTCAAGGACGTCAACATGGACGACGTCAAGTTCGACATCGCCATGCGCAAGGCCATCGACCTGATCCTTGACAACGCAAAGCTGGTCGACAAGCCCGCCGAAGCCGAAGCGCCCGCGGAAGCTGAAGCGGCTGCAGAGCCGGAAGCGGCTGCCGAACCCGCCGCCGAGACCCCGGCAGAATAAGACCGAGACTTGGGGATTCCGTTCGCCTGCCCTTGTGTGCGCGGCGCGGAGTCCCTTTTATCTCAAAAGGAGGAAAGCATGAGTACCCTCGTTCCCATCGTTGTGGAGCAGACCGCCCACGGCGAGCGTTCTTACGACATTTACTCCCGCTTGCTGAAGGACCGCATCATCTTTTTGAGCGGCGAGATCTACGATGAAATGGCCAACCTCGTGGTGGCCCAGATGCTCTTTTTGGAAGCGGAAGACCCGGATAAGGACATCTTCCTGTACATCAACAGCCCGGGCGGCGTCATTACTGCCGGCATGGCCATTTACGACACCATGCAGTACATCCGCTGCGACGTTTCCACCATCTGCATCGGCATGGCGGCTTCCATGGGCGCGTTTTTGCTCGCGGCGGGCGCCAAGGGCAAGCGCAAGGCGCTGCCCAACGCCGAGGTGATGATCCACCAGCCCAGCGGCGGCGCGCGCGGCCAGGCTACGGATATCAGCATCCAGGCCGAGCAGATCTTAAAGACCAAAAAGAAAATGAACGACATTCTTGCCGAGCGCACCGGCCAGAGCCTGGAGCGCATCCGGGCCGATGTGGAGCGCGACTACTACATGAGCGCCGCCGAGGCAAAGGAATACGGCATCGTGGACGAGGTCATCCCGCCCCGGCGCTGAACCAATAACGCAATGAGGTGAAATATGCCGAAAAACGATAACGACATGACGGTACGCTGCTCCTTCTGCGGCAAGAAGCAGAACGAGGTGAAGCGCATCGTCGCCGGACCGGGCGTGTTTATCTGCGACGAGTGCATCGAGCTGTGCATGGAGATCGTGCACGACACGCCTGCGCCCGCCCCCGAAGTGGAGGTGGGCAGCCTTCCCAAACCCGCCGAGATCATGAAGGCCCTGGACGATTACGTCGTGGGCCAGACCCGGGCAAAGAAGGCGCTGTCGGTCGCCGTTTACAACCACTACAAGCGCATCTACTCCAGCGTGGGGGAAGACGATGTTGAGCTGCAGAAGTCCAACATCCTCATGCTGGGCCCTACGGGCAGCGGCAAGACCCTGCTCGCCTCCACCCTGGCCAAAGTGCTGGACGTGCCCTTTGCCGTGGCCGACGCCACCAGCCTCACCGAGGCCGGCTACGTGGGCGAAGACGTGGAAAACATCTTGCTGAAGCTCATTCAGGCGGCGGATTACGATGTGGAGCGCGCCCAGCGGGGCATCATCTACATCGACGAGATCGACAAGATCGCCCGCAAGTCCGAAAACCCCTCCATCACCCGGGACGTGTCCGGCGAGGGTGTGCAGCAGGCGCTGTTGAAGATCCTGGAATCGACGGTCGCCAGCGTGCCCCCGCAGGGCGGCAGAAAGCACCCCCAGCAGGAGTTTATCCAGATCGACACCACCAACATCCTGTTCATTGTGGGCGGCGCTTTTAACGGTTTGGAAAAGATCATCGAGCGCCGCGTGGGCAAAAAGACCATGGGCTTTGGCGCCGATATCAAAAAGCAGGAAGAAAAGGCCATTGGCGAGATCTTGCAGCAGATTTTGCCCGAAGACCTGCTGAAGTTCGGCCTCATTCCGGAATTTGTCGGCCGCGTGCCGGTGGTGGTAACGCTGGACCAGCTGGACGAGGACGCCCTGGTGCGCATCCTCACCGAGCCCAAGAACGCCCTGGTGAAGCAGTACGCCAAACTCCTGGAAATGGACGGCGTAGAGCTGGAGTTTTCGGAAGATGCGCTGCGCGCGGTGGCCAAGAAGGCCATCGACCGCAAGACTGGCGCGCGCGGCCTGCGCTCCATTCTGGAAGAGACCATGCAGGGCGTCATGTTCGACCTGCCTTCCAGGGAGGACGTGAGCAAGTGCGTCATCACCGAAGACGTCATCCAAAAGCGCTGCGACCCCATTCTGGTGTGCGCCAAGCGCCCCAAGCTCAACGCCGGCGAGCTGACCGTAACAGACGGCGCCACCCCGGCCTAAAAGAGCGGAACAGAACACAAAAGAAAGATCCTCGCGGTTTTTGCCGGAGGATCTTTTTTTGCGCTTGGTGGGCCCAAGGCAGGGGAAACAGGAGCTGCGGCGAAGGCGGGGCAGCGGCGCGGCTCATTTGCGCTGGCTGCGCAGGCGCTGCACTTCGGCGGCGAGCTGGGCTTCGGCCTCTTGGCGGATGCGGCGCTCGCGCCGGAGCCCCACGGCCGCCGCAATACCGCCGCCCACCAACAGCCCCGCGCCAAAACCGCCCAGAATGGGGAGAAGGGAAGAGGGAGCGCTTTCGTAGACCGGCACAAAGAGCTCGGGCTCTTCGCTGCTCACTTCTGTGCCTTCCGCTCCGGCCGGTGCGGCCGAAGGGGCGGAAACGCCCTGCCCCGAGGGGTCTGCGGTGCTTGCAGCGCCGGGGGTATCCACCGGCTCCAAAGCGTAATCGGGGTTTTCCACACCGGGCGTATACGGCCCGCCCCAGTAGGGGCAGATGCCGTCCTCGTGCTGGTGCGCCGGGAACCCGTGGTGAAAGTGGTAGCCATCCGGCGAATCGTGCCCGCCCTGGCTGTCCATGCCGCCGGGGTGAGCAAGAGCGAAAAACGGCGCGCACGCCCAACGGGCGAAGTGGCGAAGGGTCATGGCAAGGCCTTTCTGATCAAAATAAGTGGAAGGAGAATGAGAAAGGGCGGTCAAAGCATCAGGGCGTAATGCCGCACCGCGGCCGGGCGGCCCAGATGCAGCTCGGTGCTTTGGGAAAGAAGGGAAAACCCTAGGCGAAGCAGGATGCGCTCGCTGGCGGGGTTTTCGGCCAAAACGTCGGCCAGGATGCGCGCGCCCGGCCGGTGCCGCTGCACGTGGCTGAGCGCCTGCTTGGCAGCGGCGGTGCCAATGCCCTTGCCCCATGCGCTGGGAACGAGCTGGTAAAACAGCCCGTAAGTGGGCGGTTCTTGGCTGGCGGGCAGGCAGCCGGCCAGCCCGCAGAAGACGCCGTTTTGGAAGACGGCAAAGACCGCGCCGTCGTCAGCGGCACGCAGAGCGGTCAGACGCTCTGCGCACTCCTCAAGCGTCAGCGGCGTGCCGATGCCGGTGGTGCGCACCACGGCCGCATCCCCCCACAGGGGAAGAAGATCGTCGGCGCAAAGCGCGCCAAGGGGGTAAAAAGATAGCTGCATGGTGTGTTTTAACAGGTTGGAAGCGGAGAAAAAACTCTGCTGACAGTGTAACACACCCCGGCAAAAAGCGAAACCATCCGGAAGACCGCAGGGGAAAAAACGCGGCAAATGGCCGGAAAAAAGCAAGGGACTACAGACTGGCGCCAGAATAAAAAAGATAAAATTTTGTTGTAATGTTCCCAATAAAACCGAACGTTTTACAATATCCGAACGATTGATTTCAAATTACTATATTTTTTCGTAATATGGCTTGACCGGCGGGCAAAATCCCGATTACAATAAAACCACACGCGCTCATCCTGCAGAACAAGGGGAGCCCCGGCTCGCACAGGGATGGCAGACTGAGTTTGACAGCAAGAAAGGATGTTCCATGAAAAAGGTTGCAGTGATCATGGGCAGCGCTTCGGACAGCGCCATCGCCCAGAAGGCCGTGGACGTGCTCAAAGCCTTTGAGGCGCCTTATGAGGTCCACGTGTATTCCGCCCACCGCACGCCCGTAGAAGCGCGCGATTTTTCTGTGAACGCGCGCGAGGCGGGCTTTGGCGCCATCATCGCCATCGCCGGCATGGCGGCGCACCTGGCGGGGGCCATCGCGGCCAACACCACGCTGCCGGTCATCGGCGTGCCGGTGAAGTCGGCGGCCTTCGGCGGCATGGACGCGCTGCTTTCCACCGTGCAGATGCCCACCGGCATTCCCGTTGCCACCGTTGCGGCAGACGGCGGGGCAAACGCCGCGCTGCTCGCGCTGGAGATCTTGGCCGTGACCGACAAAGAGCTGGAAGAAAAGCTGGCTGCACGGCGGGCGGCCGACTACCAAAAAGTGCTTGCTTCCGACGCCGCGCTGGAGCTTTGAGGCTTTGGCGGGCTTCGGCTGGATGCTATAGTTTTTACACCGTTCAAACGCTTGAAAGGAGACCCCACCCATGAACATCGAAAAGACCGAGCAGCTGTACGAAGGCAAGGCCAAAAAGGTATACGCCACCAACGACCCCGAGCTTTACATCGTTTCCTATAAAGACGACGCCACCGCTTTTAACGGCCTCAAGAAGGGCACCATTGTGGGCAAGGGCGCCATCAACAACCGCGTGACCAACCACATGATGCGCATGCTCGAGCAGCACGGTATCCCCACCCACTACGTGGAGGAGCTGAACGACCGCGAGACCGTGGTAAAAAAGGTCAGCATCGTGCCTTTGGAAGTCATCGTCAGGAACATTGCAGCGGGTTCTTTGGCCAAGCGCCTGGGCCTGGAGGAGGGCCTGAAGCTCCGCCGCCCCGTGCTCGAATACTGCTATAAAGACGACGCCCTGGGCGACCCCATGGTGAACGACTACCACATCCTGGCCATGGGTTACGCCACCGAAGAAGAGCTGGCGCTCATTTCGAAGTACGCGCTGAAGATCAACGAGATCATGAGCGACTACCTGAAGGAAGTCAACATCGAGCTCATCGACTTCAAGCTGGAGTTCGGCAAGACCACCGACGGCACCATCGTGCTCGCCGACGAGATCTCGCCCGACACCTGCCGCTTCTGGGATTCGGTCAGCCACGAAAAGCTCGACAAGGATCGTTTCCGCCGCGACCTGGGCGGTGTGGAAGATGCGTATCACGAGGTCATGAAGCGTCTGCTCGGTGAATAACATGGGTCAGTTAAGAGAGGAATGCGGCGTGTTCGGGGTGTTCGCCCCCAACACGCAGGACGTCGCCGAAACCGTGTACTACGGCCTGTTCGCCCTGCAGCACCGCGGCCAGGAGAGCTGCGGCATTGTGGTGAACGACGACGGCCTGTTCAATTCGTATAAGGACGTCGGCCTGGTGAACGATGTGTTCACCAAGGATGTGCTGCACCGCCTGGGCCCGGGCAACATGGCCGTGGGCCATGTGCGCTACGGCACCACCGGCAACAGCGACCGCCTGAACTCCCAGCCCATTGTGGTCAACCACATCAAGGGCCGCATGGCGCTGGCACACAACGGCAATCTGGTCAACTCAGCGGAACTGCGGGAAATGCTCGAGCTGGAAGGTTCTATTTTCCACACCACCAGCGACACCGAGGTCATTTCCTACATCATCACGCGCGAGCGTATCAAGAGCCCGTCGATCGAAGACGCCCTGAACAAGGCCATGGACTCCATCAAGGGCGCGTATTCGCTGGTGGTGATGTCGCCCTCCAAGCTCATCGCCGCGCGCGACGAGCACGGGTTCCGCCCGCTGTGCTACGGCGTGCGGGAAGACGGCACCTACATCGTCGCGTCGGAAAGCTGCGCGCTCGACGCCGTGGGCGCCACGATGGTGCGCGACCTTCTGCCCGGCGAGATTTTGGTGTTCGACAAGGATGGCGTGCGCTCCATCACCGACCACTGCAATAAGGCCGAGCCCAAGATGTGCGTGTTCGAGTACATCTACTTCGCGCGGCCGGACTCGGTGATCGACGGCTGCTCGGTGCACGAGGCCCGCGTGCGCGCTGGCGCGTTTTTGGCGCTGGAGCACCCCGTACAGGCCGATATCGTCATCGGCGTGCCGGACTCGGGCATCGACGCCGCCATCGGCTATTCCCGCCAGTCGGGTATTCCCTACGGCATCGGCTTCATCAAAAACAAGTACATCGGCCGCACCTTCATCTCCCCCGGCCAGAAGTCGCGGGAAGACAAGGTGAAGATCAAATTGAACCCCATTTCCGAGGTGGTCAAGGGCAAGCGCGTGGTGCTCATCGACGACTCCATCGTGCGCGGCACCACCAGCGCGCGCATCGTGCGCCTGCTGCGCGACGCCGGCGCAAAGGAAGTGCATATGCGCGTTTCGGCTCCGCCCTTCTTGAACCCCTGCTACTACGGCACCGACATCGACTCGCGCGAATGGCTGATTGCCTGCAAGCACACCATCCCCGAGATCGAAAAGATCATCGGCGTGGACAGCCTGGGGTACTTGAGCCTGACCAATGTGCACCTCATCGCCCGGGGCGAAAAGGGGCTGGGGGGCTACTGCTCGGCCTGTTTTGACGGCGAATACCCCACCGAGATCCCGGCGGCCACCAACAAGAACCGCTTTGAGCGCAAGATCAGCGAGAGCGAAAAGGCCAAGGGCGGGAGCGAACCCAAGGAAACCACTTGACGACAAGGAAGGAACCGGCACCCATGAAAAGCAGCAGCGAAAGCTACAAGGCCGCGGGGGTAGACATTACCGCGGGCTACCGCGCGGTGGAGCTGATGAAGCGCCACGTGGCGCGCACCATGATCCCCGGCGCAGACACCGCCATTGGCGGGTTCGGCGGGCTCTTTGAGCTGGATACCAAGGGCATGGAGCACCCCGTGCTGGTGAGCGGCACCGACGGCGTGGGCACCAAGCTCAAACTGGCCTTTTTGATGGACAAGCACGATACCGTGGGCATCGACTGCGTGGCGATGTGCGTGAACGACATCATTTGCTGCGGCGCAAAGCCACTGTTTTTCCTCGACTATGTAGCGGTGGGCAAGAACCAGCCCGAGCGCGTGGCCGAGATCGTTTCGGGCGTGGCCGAGGGCTGTGTGCAGGCCGGCTGCGCGCTCATCGGCGGCGAAACGGCCGAAATGCCCGGCTTTTACCCGCCGGACGAGTACGACCTGGCCGGTTTTTCGGTGGGCGTGGTAGACCGCGAAAAGATCTTGGATAAATCTTCCATCCGCCCCGGCGACGTGCTGTTGGCCCTGCCCTCTTCGGGCATCCATTCCAACGGCTTTTCGCTCGTGCGCAAGGTCTTTGACGTGGAGCGGGCCGATCTGCACTTAACGCTCGACTGCCTGGGCGGGCGCACCCTGGGCGAGGCGCTGCTCGCCCCCACAAGGATCTACGTAAAGCCCATGCTGCAGCTGTTTGAAGCGGTGCGGGTCAAGGGCGTGGCGCACATTACGGGCGGCGGGTTCTTTGAAAACATCCCCCGCAGCCTGCCCGCGGGCATGACCGCCAAGATCGAAAAGAGCGCTGTAAAAGTGCTGCCCATTTTTGACCTGCTGCAGAAGACCGGCGGCATCCCCGAGCGCGACATGTTCAACACCTTCAACATGGGCGTGGGCATGTGCGTGACCGTGGCCAAGGAAGACGCCGACAAGGCGCTCGCCACCCTGCGCGCCGCGGGCGAAGACGCCTACGTGATGGGCGAAGTGGTCGCTTCTGACGAGGGCGTGACGCTATGCTGAAGAAGATCCGTATTGCCGTTCTGGTCTCGGGCGGGGGCACGAACCTCCAGGCCCTGCTGGACGCGCAGGGGATCGCCATCACCAGCGGTGAGATCGCCCTGGT
>CALWSW010000004.1 GCA_944384305.1 uncultured Christensenellaceae bacterium | reverse complement strand
CTCCCTCCAGCGTTTCCAGTTCTTCCCAGGCAGCCTGCGCCTCTTCGGCCTTTTGTATGTCGCGGCTGAGGCGCTCGATCTCTTCCTGCCCGCCTTCTGCCTGGCGCGCAGCTTCCAAAAGCCCGGCCAATTCGGGCTGTTTTTGCTCGATCTTCCGCCGCGTCTTTTCCAACGACTCCCTAAGAGCCGCCGCAGCCTCGCCCCGCGCCGAGCGCTCCCTCGCTTCCAGCAGGGCGCGCTCGGTCTCGCTCAGCGCAGCGCGCAGCGCCTGCAGGGCCTTCTTTCCACTTTTGATCCGTTCCTCCAGCTGCAAAAGCGCCTCGTGGGGCTCCTCGCGCGGCGGCTCTTCGCCCCACCGTGCGCCGGCAATGGCCTGTTTTACAGCAGCGGCGTGGCGCTCACACAAACTGCGCAGCTCGTTGGTGCGGGCGCGCAGGGCGTCCTGGATCTTTTGGTAGCGCCCGGTGTCGAAGATCTCGCGGAAAATACGGCTGCGCTCCTCGGTGCGGGCGTGCAGCAGGCGCAGAAAGTCCCCCTGGGCGATCATGGCGATCTGCAAAAACTGACCGCGGTCCAAACCGATGAGTTCGGCAACAGCGCGGGTGACTTCGCGCGAGCGCGCCACGGGCGGCCTGTCGTCTGGGTAGATCAGTTCGGCCTCGGCCTTTTGCAGCGTGATGCCCGTGCCGCGCTCGCGGGGGCGCAGGTATTCGGGGTTCCGGCGCACAGTGTAGGGCTGGCCGCGGTACAAAAACGTCAGTTCCACAAAGGTAGGCGTCTTGGGGTCGGCGTACTTGCTCCTGAGCATGTCGGGCTGGCGGGCGCTGCCGCTGGGTTCGCCGTACAGCGCAAAGGCAATGGCGTCAAACAGCGTGGTCTTGCCTGCGCCGGTATCTCCCGTAATGAGGTACAGCCCCCGGCTGCCCAATTGCGCAAAGTCCACTTCAACTCTTCCGGCATATGGGCCAAAGGCCGAAAGCACCAGTTTCACCGGCTTCATGCTTCTTCCTCCCACACGGTGTTCACGATCTGCCGCAGGACCTCTTGCTGTTCGGGCTGCATGGGCCCGCCGTTTTGCCGCTCGTACAGCTCGCAAAAGAGCGCTTCGGGCGATAGCGCCGGCAGCGGTTCAGCCGCCGCGCCCTGCACGGCGCGGGTGCGGGCGTTATCGTAAGCCAAGCTCATGATGTTGGGGTATATGGCGCGCAGCCTCCCCAGCGCCTCGGGCACCTCGTTTTCGTCGGTGAGCACGGCGTGCAGGTAGTCATCCGTCGCCGTGCCCGCATAATTCTCTCGCGCGGTGAGCTCCATGTAGCTGCCGCGAATGACGCGCAGGTCGCGCACCGGCGCAAGGGGCAGCACGCGCACCTCGGCCTCGCCCTTTTGGCGCAATTCAACAAGCGTGGCAGATTTTTGCTGCCCAGCTTCTGAAAGCGAGTATTTGAGCGGGCTGCCGCAATAGCGCACAAAGGGCGCCCCGGCGCTCTGCGGGCCGTGCAGGTGCCCCAATGCCACATAATCGAACCCTGCAAAGGCCGCGCTTTCCACGGCGTCCAGCCCCCCGGCCGAGATCTCTTCTGAATCGCAGCGCGCGCCGCCCGCCACAAACTGGTGCGCAACGAGCACCGTGCGCGCGTCCGGGTGCAGTTCTGCCGTTTGAAGGGCGGCCCTTACGGCATCGGTATAGGATTCGATCTTCTGCCCCTCAAAAAAGCGGCGCACAGTGAGCGGCCGCACAAAGGGGAGCAGCACGATCTGCACCTCGCCGTAAGCATCGGTCCGGGAAAAACATTCCACCCGGCCGGAAAAGGCGCGCGAAAGAAACACCCCGCGCCCGCTCATCAGGCGCGCGCCAAAGGCCAGGCGCTCGGCGCTGTCATGGTTGCCGCTGATGGCGAACACCTCCACCCCCAAGTCTGCCAGGCCGGTCAAAAAATCGTCAAAAAGCGCCACAGCTTCGGCCGAAGGGGAAGGCTTGTCGTAAATATCGCCGGCGAGCAGCACGGCATCCACCCGCTCCTTCTCTGCCAGGGCGCGGAGCTGTTCCAATATGGCGCGCTGATCGTCGATCATGGAAAACTCACGCACCCGCTTGCCCAGGTGCAGATCGGCAAGATGCAGAAACTTCATGGCTTTTCCCTTCGTGCCGCGGCACAAACGCCCGGCTGTAATCGAAAAGCGCGGCGCATCAGCACGCCGCGCTTTTTGTGCTTTAATTGATGGAATCGTTGACCACCACGCCGGAGGAATAGTGGACCTCCAGATCTTCGGTGATGAAGATGGCCTCCACGTCTTCCAGCTCTTCAATGAGCGCCATGCCCTCTTCCAGGCCAAGAACATAACAGGCAGTAGAGAGCGCGTCGGCGTACATGGAGCTTTGGGTGATGATGCTGACCGAAGCCAGGCCGTTGCTCACGGGGTAGCCGGTCTCGGGGTCTAAAATATGGTGGTAGCGCACGCCGTCGAGCTCAAAGTAGCGCTCGTAGTTGCCGCTGGTGACCACCGTGGCGTCGACGAGGTTGAGGATGAGGATGGACTCGTCCCGCGAGCCGTGGGGGTTCTGCACCCCAATGCGCCAGGCCGTGCCGTCGGGCTTGCGGCCAATGGTAATGACGTTGCCGCCCAGGTTCAAATCGGCGCTGGTAACGCCCTTCTCGCGCAAAAAGGCTGCCAGTTCGTCGGCAATATAGCCTTTGGCAATACCGCCCAGGTCGATCATCATGCCCGCGGGCAGGGTGACGGTGTTGCCCTCTACCTTGATCTGCGTGTAGTCCACCAAGGGCAGAGCGGCCTGAATATCGGCATCGTCCGGCAAAACGGCTTCACCCGAGGTAAAGTCCCACAGCGCTGTGACCGGCGCGATGGTGACGTCGAAGGCGCCGTCAGAAAGCTCGCTGGCGCGCAGTGCCGTCTCCAAAAGGGCAATGGTATCGTCCGAAACCGTAACAGGCTGGCCGCCGGCGTGGTTGATGTTCCACACATCGCTGCCTTCCACGGTTTTGCTCAGGGTGTTTTCGTAGTACTCGCACCGCGCCAGCGCCTCGTCGAGCAGTTCTTGGTCGCAGTAAGCAGAAAGGGTGATGACGGTATCGAAATAGAAGCCGACGGCGGAGTTTTGCTGGGGGGCGGGTTCTTCTGCTGCGGCGCAGCCCGCAAGCAGCAGTGCCGCTGCCAGCACGACCGCTGCGGCGCGGCGCAAAAACGCGCGCCGGGAATTGCTGTGATTCATGAAGGGTCACTTTCCTTTTTCGGTAGATCGGCAGGCCGGGCGCTTTGGGGCGCTTTTTCTTCCGCAGCGTCCGCCTGGCCAGAGGCGCTCTTTTGCGCTTCCTTTTTCTTTTTGGCGGGAGAAACCGTGGGGTCGGATTTAAGCACGCCGCCAGCCGCCAAAGCCTTGAACACACTTTTGGCGACAATACCGGTCAAAAGGCCGGTGACGAGCGCGCACACCAGCAAGATGCCAAAGTAACGCAGCAGCACCAGCGCGGGCAATGTTACGACCAGGCTTGCCGCAACGATCTGCCCAACATTGTGCGCCACAGCCCCGCAAATGGATACCCCCACAATGGAGACGCCCGGCACGCGCTTGATGAGCATCATGACCAAAAGGCTCAAAATACCGCCGGCAAAGCTGTAGATCATGGCCTGCACACCGGCGTATAAAAGGCCGGAAAGCACGACCTTTAAAACCATTAAGAGCCACGCGCCCGCCGCGCTGCCCGAAACGTACAGGGCGTAAAGCAGCACGGTGTTGGACAGCCCCAGCTTGACGCCGGGGATGCCCTGCGTAATGGGGATAAAACTTTCAATGTAGCCCAGCACCAGCGCGATGGCCGTGAGCAGGCCGAACATTGCGATGGATCTTGCCGAAAGCGGCGCGCTGCGTTTCATGGATGCTTACTCCTCGGCGGTCCCGTCTTCCACTTCTTCAATGGGCGGCTCTTCCGCGCCGTCGTCCACTACCAGCTCCAGGGTGACCTGGTTGGGCAGGCAGACAATCCAGTTCATGAGCACGCGGTCCTCGTAATTATCCAGCGTGACCTCGCCCTGGTGCACACAGTCCTGATTGTCGCAGGACGAGCTTTCCATATAAAAGCCGTCGCGCGTGACGTGCACTTTGTTGATGACGCCCTGGCCCTGGTTGACCGTGACGGTGCGCTCTTCGCCCAGCTCGACCTCGCGGTAGAGCACGTCGCCCACGTAGATGGCCAGGTGGGCCTTGGTTCCGCCGCTGGTGCCAATGACCAGGATGACAGCGGCGATGACGGCGACCATCAGGACGATAATGCCGATGATCAGGGCATCTTTTCTTTTGAAGAACTCTTTCATCAGTAAACAACAACCTCCAAAACGATCGATCTTCCTGGTCGCTTCGGCCGTTCAGAGCGGCAATTTCCTTCAGCAAAGCGCGCAAGACTCAACAGGCACCGTTAGCCCGTATATGACAGTATACAACAAGCGCCGGCCCTTTGGCAATCTGCCCGCAAAGAATTCTGTAAAATTTGGCGGCAGATGATTGACAAGCCAGAATTTCCTGCTATAATATTGTATTGTTGAGCGGTCAGGCAGGGCCGCCAGCACAAACTGCGCTGTTAGCTCAGCTGGATAGAGCGTTTGGCTACGGACCAAAAGGCCAGGGGTTCGAATCCCTTACAGCGCGCCAGCACCCCCGAGTTTTCGGGGGTGTTTTTTCATCTGTTCACCAGCTCCTTTTTCCGTATTCGGTTATTCCAAGCAAGTATTAACCTCTGGTTAACGCCATGTGAAAAATTTGCTCTATTCTCAACCATCTTCCTCCCCGTTAATATGGTAACCATACCATACGCCAATATTGAGGAGGAGTAAGGAATGATCAAACGTATACTGGCCTGCTTTTTAGCCATCTGCTTATGCCTTGGACTGATGAGTTGCGCCCAAAGTAATCCCGCGCCTACCACGACGCCTGCAGCCGAGGAGCCGGGCTCCGACGCCGTCGCCGAGGAGACCTTTACCGCTACAAGCCAAGGTTTTGGCGGAGATGTAACAGCAACTATCACGATGGCCGGCGGTGAGCTGACAGCCTGTGTGTTGACCGGCGACGCCGAGACTCCCGCCATTGGCGGAAATGCCCTTTCCACACTGGAAGAACAGGTATTGGCGGCCGGAGGCGCAGACATCGACGGCGTTGCCGGCGCTACCATTACCTCCAACGCCGTAAAGGCGGCCGTGCAGGATTGTCTGGACCAAGCAAACGGTGTTGAAAAAACCGAAACTCTTTCCTTTATTCCCGGCACCTACGAAGGCTCTGCCTTTGGCATGATGGGTGAGATCAAGGTCTCCGTGACGGTAGACAAAACCTCTATTCAGGAGATCAACGTAACGGAGTTTAATGAAACGCAGTTGATCGGCTGGGGGCTGGACACTGCTCCGATCGAGCTGCTTCCCCAAGAAATGGTAAAATACCAGACGTTGAACGTAGATGCGGTAACGGGCGCCACCGTGACCAGCAACGGACTGAAATCAGCAGTCGCCAACGCGCTGGCCGCTTCCGGCGTTGAAATCTCTCTGCTGCAAAACGGTCCAAAACCTGTGCGTGAAAGCTCCGACGAGACCCTGTCGTGCGACATAGTGGTCGCTGGGGCAGGCGGCGCCGGGTTGATGGCAGCTCTTGAGGCGGCCTATAACGGAGCAGATGTTATCGTGGTGGAAAAAGCAGGTGTCCTGACGGGAAGCTCCACCCGCAACGGCGGCCTTCTTATGGCGGCAGGAACAGAATACGCGGATCTTTCCACCGAAGCCCTGATCGATTTTATTTATGAAGATATCGGCCGCAAGAATGTGGACGAAGTTCGTATTCGCGGACTTGTGGAAGGCTCCAATGACTTGCTGAAGTTCTTCATGCACCAGGGAACTGTCATCGAATGTGTGCAGAACATTTGGGATGGCGCAGTGGATCTTCCCGCCGTTTACATGGCTGCCGCAGAAAACCCCGACTGCGAGATCGATTTGAAGGAGTATACCACTTCTATTGGCTCTTATTATATTGTCCCTCTATATGAAAGAGCTTTGGAGCTGGGCGTCAAGTTCTTGTTCAACACTCCCATGACCTCATTGACCACAGAAAACGGCCGTGTGACTGGGTTGCTCTGCGAGCGGGCAGATGGTACCAGTGTGCAGGTCAGCGCCGACTCTACCATCTTGGCCACGGGCGGATTTGCTGGCGATCCCGAAAAAATCGCAGCAAACCGCACAATGCAGGAAAACCAGTATTCTTACTACGGCTCGAATACCAATACTGGCGAGGGAATGCTGGCAGCCGAAGCCATCGGCGCAGCCATCCGCTATGAAGACGACATGCCTTTTCTTGCCACACTGACCAGCGCTTATACCGGAAACTGGTTCCTCAGCCTGATGGTCACACCTGCGGGCGAAAGGTTTACCAAAGAATACGATTACCACAATGCCGTTTCTGCCGACTTAAACCGCGCCGGTTGGTGCTATGCTTATGAGATCATTGACGAAAGCTTTGAAGGAGACGCTTACGCCGCCGCCATAGCGGCCCATGAAGACGGCTCCGCCGGGGCAAACGTGGTAGCCGCTGATTCTGTTCAGGAACTGGCCGAAAAGCTGGCAATGGATCCCTCAACGCTGGAAGCCACCCTGACGCGTTACAACGAGTTGTGCGCTATGGGCGTAGACGAAGATTACGGCAAAGATGCCCAGTACCTAAAACCCATTGCTGTGGATGGCAGCAAAAGGCTGTTTGCTCTTAAGAGCACCGTAAGCATCACCGACTCTTTTGGCGGCATCCAAACCGACCCCGTAGCCCGAGTGCTGGATACAGACGGCGACCCCATCTCCGGCCTTTATGCCGCAGGCGCCGTGGCTTTTACCGATTGGATCGATGTAGAATACCCCGGCTGCGGCTACGGCTTTGCCATCGCCCTTTATATGGGACGGATGGCCGGCGTCACCGCCCTGACTGACATGGGCGTTCCCGATGTAAAAGACATCGTTTTGCTGGAACAGTAAACAGCGCATCGACCAACAGCCACAGAGAGGCAGCAGGAAAAACACCTGCTGCCTCTCTATTTGTTGTTATCGCCCTATACTGTTCCCCTTTATTTTTTCATCCGCATGGTCAAAAGATCAGCAAAAGCTTCCCGCAGCGGGAGCAAGACCGTTTCTTGGTAAAACGGAACGTCTTCTTTTCGGCACAACAGACCAAGCGGGATCTCTCTGTTATGGAATAAAAACGGAATTAAAAAACCGGCATAGGCCGCCCCGTTGTGCAGAGACGGACCAATCGAAATAGTTGGCCCTAGCCCCTGCTGGATGGGAACCGCAATATCCCCCTCCACAACGGAGATTGCTTTTATAGGGAGCCGGCGCTCTTCGATCTCCTGATAGATATCGTCGTGGAAGTCGCTGGTGCCTTTTTCTACAATCAAAAGGGTATAGGGCACAAGATCGTCCAAAGAAAGCGCTTCTTCTGCTTTCAATTCAGAAAGAACCGGCGGCACAAAACAAACCGGTTTATCTTTGATAATCTCCAAATAACCGATCGGACTATCAAAGTGCCTTTGGGGGTCAAACCCATGAGTAAAGGATAGGTCGATCGCTCCGCTGCACAGAAGTTCTTCCGTTTGAGCTGGACGAATCGGTATCGCCGTAACCTCACAGCGTGGAAAACATCTCTGCATGACGGCCAAAAAAGCGGGGATCATAGCGTTAGCATCCGGCCCCCGAACTCCCAGACGAATACAGCCCGTGCGCGAATACTGCTTTTGAAGCGTGTTTACTGCAGCAGCAAACTCATCCGTCATCTTTTTTGCCGCTTTGTAAAACTCTTTTCCTGCCGAAGTAAGCTGTACCCCTCTGGGGGTACGAACAAACAGCACAACGTCTAATTCCGCCTCCAGCAAGCCCATTTGTTTGGAGACGGCCGGTGGGCTGATGTAAAGCACCTTGGCCGCTTTAGAAAAGCTTTTTTGCTCACAGACCGTCAAAAAGCAGGAAAGATATTGAAACAACATGTTTTCCCCTGGTTTAGAAAGGGTTTTTAAATTATATGTGCCTGTTTTTATATATAAAGGAAACCGCCGTTGGGGTTTCATTTGTCGTCTTTGGACACGGTATGCAGCCGGTCTTGCAAAGAGCACAATGCATCGATCTACAGCCTTAAAACCGAAACAGGGATGCTCCATTGCACTACAAAACGCGATTGTTGTGCTGCGGTTTTTTAACGCTCAAACACACAAAAAGGGATCGTGCGATCCCTTTTTGTGTTTTGGACTTTGCCTGTTTTCCTTACACGATGGCGATGGGGCGGCAGAACATGCCCGTGGCGGGGTAAACCTTGCTGGGCAGGCAGATGAAGCAGAACTCATACGCCTTGTCGGCCGCGAGCTCGTCGAGCTGAGCGAACTCCAGGATGTGCACGCCGTTCTGGATAAGCAGGTAGTGGTGCACGGGCTGGGGGTGGTTCGGCCAGGAAGAGCTGCCGTCGGCGTTGAAGCCTTCGACCGAAGCCTGGTCGTCGGCCACCAGAATGGCGCCGCAGCCTTCCACCAGGTAGCGGCAAACGTTGACGCTCAAGCCGGCGTTGACGGCGGTGTTGCAGGCGGGCCACTTCTGGCCGGTGCGCAGCAGCACGGAATCGCCGGGCTTCAGCTCCACGCCTTCCCACTTGGCGCAGCCTTCCGCATCCTCAGCGGTAATGATGTAGTTGTCGGGCAGCACATCAAGGCCCTTGTAGCCGGCGATGTCGAGCAGCACGCCGCGCGTGACGATGGGGGGGATCTTGGAAGCGTCGCAGCGCACGGGGCCAAAGTTGGTGCAGTACTTGTCGCCCGTAAAGCCGTTGTACCAGTGGTCATCCTCACCGGTGGTCCAGTGGCAGAACGCGTCGATGTGGGTGCCCAGGTGCAAAGGCGCTACCATGATCTCGGTGTTCAGGCCCATTTTGAAGAAATCGGCGCCGGCGGGGTCGCACATACCGCCGGGAGCGTACCAGCTAAACTCAGAGTCGAGATGGCTCTCGAGCATGTTGCGGCGGCCGCGGGGGGAAGCGTAAGACATCATATCGAAGCCGCAATGGCCGCCCCAAATGGGCATACCCTTGAAGCGCTCGGTCTCAAGGTCGTAAACCTTGCCTTTTTTGATAAGCGAGAGCGCCGCCAGCTTGGTGGCGTCGGTCATTTCGTTCATGGCACCGACTTCGTCGTCTTTGCCCCATTTGCCCCAGCGGTTTGTAGTCAACCAGGAATCGTCATAATAATTTGCCATTTGAATTCTCCTTTGCTCTTGAATGGAATGGTGACTCCCAAGCGGCAAAGCGCCGCAATGCCAAGCTGTGTTTTTGTAAACGCGGTGTCGGACCGGTAACAGAAAAAGAAAAAGCGAAAGGCTCCGAAAAAAGCAGAGCGGATTAAAATGCTGGCAGAACCCGTTCAACTGGCGCGGGCCCTGCGCGCCTTCCTTTGATGCGGTAATTATACTACGCGCTCTGCGCGTTGTAAAGTTATTTTGCTACAGAAGGGTCGTTTTTGTTTTAACACGGCAGGGGGCCGCCCCCGTCCAGCAGCGCCTGCCGGATGCTGCACAACACATCTTCTCCGCCGAAACCGCCGGCTTTGGAAACGAGCGCAAAACCGCCCAGAGCCCCCTGCGCGCGCGAAAGTACCACGCCGGGCGAAAGCTCGCCTAAGGGCTCAATGGCAGCAACCCCCAATGCCTGGGCCAGGGCAAAGAGCGTATCGCCCCCAAACACCGCCAAGGCGCAATCCCTTTGCCCGGCAAAGGCCGCCGCAGCAACCTCTGCCAAGCGCTCGGCAACCGCCAAGTGGGCCCCGCCTTCGGGCAGGCCCTGCGCCGCCGCCAAAGCGCGCACCGCTTCCACATGCCCGCCGCTGCGCGCGGAACACAGCACAGCCCAGCCCGCCTGCTCCAGCGCACAAGCAAGCGCCTGCACCGACGCCTTGCCGGCTTGGGTCTTCAAAAAACTGGGCGCAAGCAGTTCCTCAGGCGTCAAGCGGCAGACCGCCGCGCCCTGCGCTTCGGCAAAGGCCACCTGCCCAAGCGATACGGGGTTGACGCTGCCGCACACCGCCAGCAGGCGTTTTTGAGCGCCAACGGGCGCAAAGGCCTGCCGGGGAGCACGCAAAAAGCCGGGCAGGTGGGCGGCAAAGCCCGCGCAGCCGGCCAGCACCACATGTTCGGCCCAGGGCGCGAGGGCCTGCGCGGCGTGCGCCAGGTCTTCCTCTGTAGCGGCATCCACGCAAAAAACGCCAGGGCCTTCCCGTCCGAGCTCTTCTTCGAGCGCGGCCGGTACAACGGCACGCACGGGCAGGCCGGTCTGAGCGCGCACAACATCGGCTACCACACCGGTGGTCACAGGGTTTAAGGGGTCTTGGGCGAGCGCGGTCTTTTCAAGCGGCTGGCCGTTCAAATAAGCCCTGCCGCCAATGACGATGCGCCCCAGCGCAGGGTAGGCCGGCACAAACACCAGCTTTTGCCTGCCGCTGCCCGCAAGCGCCCCCTCAAATTCCGCCCCCAGGTTGCCCCGCAGGGTGGAATCGGTCTTTTTGTATAAAACGGGAACACCGGCTTTGGCCGCCGCGGCCATTTGGGCGCGCACCCGTTCTTTGGCCTCCTCGGGCGGCAGGTGGCGGCTTTGGGTATCGGCCACCCGCACGGCCGCGCCATTCGCGTTTTCCCGCAGGCCGCCGTCGAGCGCCACCCGCACTGCCAGCCCGGCCTTTGCCAGCTGCACGCCGCTGTCCAAAGCGCCGGTAAAGTCGTCGGCCGTCATCCACAGTTCGGTCATGCTGCCTTCCCCCTTCTTTATTTATAAAGAAAACTTGTGCCGGGCCATCACCACCGCCATGCGCATGGCGTCTTTGAGGCTCTCTTCGTTGGCCACGCCCTTGCCGGCCTTGTCAAAAGCCGTGCCGTGGTCGACCGATGTGCGGATGATGGGCAGGCCAATGGTGGTGTTCACCCCGCTCACCGAAGTAAAGGCCCCCGTCGCCGGGTCCATCTTGAACCCGCTGAGCTTGAGGGGAATGTGCCCCTGGTCGTGGTACATGGCCACCACAATGTCGTACTGCCCGCCCATGGCTTTTACGAACACCGTGTCGGGCGGCAGGGGGCCTTCGGCCAGAATGCCCTCCCCCTGCGCCAGGCGCACGGCCGGGGCGATCCATTTTTCTTCCTCGTCGCCGAACAGGCCGTTTTCTGAACAGTGGGCGTTCAGCCCCGCCACGGCGATGCGCGGCCGCTCGATGCCCAGCATTTCCATCGCCTGCCGGGCCAGCCGGATGGTCTTGAGCACCCGTTCGGTGGTGACCAAATCGCAGGCCTGGCGCATGGCCACGTGCGTGGTCACGTGGATGACCCGCAGTGTGGGCGAAGTGAGCAGCATGCCCACCTGCTTGGTGCCGGTAAGGGCTGCAAAGATTTCGGTGTGCCCCGCGTAGTGGTGCCCGGCCAGGTTCATGGCTTCCTTGTTCAAAGGCCCAGTTACCACGGCGTGCACCTCGTTTTTAAGCGCCAGCTGGATGGCCCTCTCTACACAGCGGAAAGCGATGTCGCCGCACAGGGGGTCTACCTGCCCCCACGCCCAGGGTTTGCCGGCAAGCAGCCCCAGGTCGATCAGTTCGATCGCCCCTGGTTTTCCCACCGCTTCTTTTGGGGATGCGACGAGCCGCAGATCTGCCTGCCGGCCGCAGGCTTCGGCCGCTCGGGCCAAGGCAGCGCTTTCCCCCACCACCACGGGGATACAGTCTTCGTACACCTTAGGGTCTTGCAGGGCTTTAAAGGCAATCTCTGGCCCAACGCCCGCCGGGTCGCCCATAGTAATGGCCAACATTGGTCGTTGCAGCATGGTGTTTTTCCACCTTTCTTTTTTGTGCCAAGAACGGCGGGAAAGTCCGCCTATTTGACAACGAAATAATAAACCGAAAACTCCCCTTACACGCCTTGCGCACCGGAAGATTTTCGTATATGATAACAGTAAGTAGGATTTTTACGGAACAATTTAGTCTTACAGTAGGTTTACTACCCTGCTTGCACACCGCTCTGTTTTTCCCCGCTGTTCTATTATAGCGGTTTTGGTCCCTTCCCTGCAATCTATACACACAGAAAGCTGGTGCCTCTTATGTTGACCTTTGAACAGTCCCTCATGCCCCGCCTGTACCGCATTCGCCAAACGCAGGAGCTCCCCTTCCTGGAAAACCCCGAATCCGCCATTGAAGAGGGCATGGCCCCCTACCTCGACCGCATCAAACCCGGGATGCGCGTGGCGGTGGCCGCCGGCAGCCGCGGCATTTACAACTATTCCCGCATGATCAAGGCCATCGTCGGCGTCATCAAGAAGGCCGGTGCCCAGCCTTTCATCATCCCCGCCATGGGCAGTCACGGCGGCGCGACCGCAGAAGGCCAGGTTGAGGTTTTAAAGAGCTACGGCATCACAGAAGAAAGCATGGGCGCGCCCATTCTCTCTTCCATGGAAACCGTCGTCATCGGCCATACCGAAGACGGCGCGCCGGTGAACTTCGATAAAAACGCCTACGGTATGGACGGCATCATCATGTGCAACCGCGTAAAACCCCACACCGATTTCCACGGCGAAATCGAAAGCGGCGTGGTCAAGCAGATGGTCATCGGCCTGGGCAAACAGAAGGGCGCCGCCACCGTACACCGCCGCGGCACTTGGGGGCTTGAAAACCTCATTCCCCGCTCAGCCAAGATCATTCTGGAAAAAATGCCCATTTTGATGGGCGTGGCCATTTTGGAAAACGCGCAGGACCGCACCGCGCGCATTGAAGTTCTCACACCTGAAAACATGATGGAACGCGAAAAAGAGCTGTTGAAGGAAGCCCGTTCCCTCATGCCTCACTTGCCCTTTGACGAGATCGACACCCTCGTTCTGACCGAAATGGGCAAGAACATCAGCGGCACGGGCATCGACCCCAACATCGTCGGCCGCTTTGTGCTGCGTGACCTGGATGACGCGCCCACCCCGCACATCTACCGCATCGTCTGCCTCAGCCTCACCGAAGAAAGCCACAACAACGCCATCGGCGTGGGCATGGCCGACATCATCACCCGCCGCATGTTCGAGCAGATCGACCTGGAGCCCACCTACACCAACACCATCACTTCCGGTTTCCTGGAACGCGGCTTCATGCCCATCATCTGCGAGAACGACAACCACGCCATCGAAATCGCGCTGGCCTGCTGCAACCGCCTCATCACCAAGGAAAACGCGCGGCTGGTCATTGCCAAGAACACGCTCGACCTGCACGAACTCATCGTGAGCGAAGCCATGCTCGACGAACTCAAGGGCAAGGAGAACATCGAGATCCTGGGCGAAGAGACCCTGCCCTTCGGCGAGGATGGGTACTTGACCAAGAAGCTGTTCTAACTCTCTGTCAAAGCTGGGGGCTGTCGCAAAATAGGCTGGCGCCTATTTTGCGAGCTTTTCACCGTTCGCCTGGCCGCACCTTGTGTGTTGCAATGAGCCCTTCCGCCGGCCTTTCTCCCCTTTTTTCTCTTTTCCTTTTGTCCCGCTTTCACAAGCGGGACATTTTTTCTCTTTTTCGCAAAACAGATACAACAAACTTGTACAAAAATCGAAAATAGTGAGACCCATAAACGATATTTCACACGTCACAAACGTTGCAGTTAGTGATATGATTTTCACGAGGGCTTAAGGTCCCTTAACATCTTCTTGTAAAGGAGAGATCCCTGTGAAAAAGCTGCTTGCAATCCTGCTTGCCGCGCTGCTCTGCCTGAGCCTGGCCGCGTGCAGCACCCCCAGCTCCAACGAGCAGGAGGAACCCGACGACAACACCCCCGTTGCCACCCCTGAGGACGACGGCGGGGAAGAGACCCCCGAAGCCGGCAAAACGGCGATGACCGCCGGCACCTACACGGCTTCCGGCACCGGCATGAACGGCGCTGTGACCGTGGAAGTGACGGTGACCGAAGACGCCATTGAGTCGGTCACGGTAACCGAGCACCAGGAGACCACCGGCATTGGCGCGCCCCTTCTGGACAAGGACGGCAATGTGCTGACTGCCGCCGGCGAAGCGCCCCTGACCTACGTGCCCGCGCAGATCGTGGAGCACCAGAGTCTCAGTGTCGACACCGTTGCCGGCGCCACCATCACCAGCTACGCCATCCTCTCCGCTGTGGAAGACTGCCTGACCCAGGCGGGCGCCAACGTGGACGAGTGGGAGACCGCTGTAGAGCCCGTTGCTTTGGCGCATGACGCCACGGCGGACGTCATCGTCGTCGGCGGCGGCGGCGCCGGCCTTGCCGCGGCCGTTTCCGCCTCGCAGAACGGCGCTTCGGTCATCGTGGTGGAAAAGAACGGCCTGGTAGGCGGCGACACGCTGGTGTGCGGCGGTATTTACAACAATCCCGACCCCGAGCTGCAGAGCAAGGTCGAAATGACCGATGCTGTGAAGTCCACCATCGAAGCTGCGCTGGCTGAAGAGCCGGTGAACGAAGAGCACGCCGCGCTGCAGGCCGAAGTGCAGGCCCAGTGGGACGACTACAAGGCCTCCGGCCGCACCGATCTGTTCGACAGCGACCAGTGGTTCGCCCTGCAGACCTGGATCAACGGCGATAAGGTCGCCAACCTCGACCTCGTCAAGACCCTGACCTACAACGCCACCGCCGGCTACGACTGGATCCGCAGCCTGGGCTGGGAAACGGCCGACACCATCGGCCAGGGCGCCGGCTCGCTGTGGCAGCGCACCCACTCTTCCATCATGAACATGGGCACGGGCATGATCTCGACCTATGTTGCCACCATTGAAAATTCCGACAACATCGAGATCATGACCTCGGTGAGCGGCACCCACCTCATTCAGGACGACAGCGGCGCCATCACCGGCGTCATCGCCGAGGACAAGTTCGGCAACGAGTGCACCCTCACCGCCAACATGGGCGTTGTTCTGGCCACCGGCGGCTTCTCGGCCAACGGCGAAATGGTGCAGGAATACAACACCTCCGGCAAGTGGGGCGACCTCTCGCAGGTCATGACCACCAACCGCTTCAGCTGCTCGCAGGGCGACGGCATCACCATGGCGGTGGAGATCGGCGCTTCGCTGACCGACATGGATCAGGTGCAGCTGCTGTACCTGGGCACCGTGAAGGACGGCACCATGACCAAGTACCCGCCGCGCTGCCTGAGCGGTACCGACCAGGTCATCTTCATCAATGCCGAGGGCGAGCGCTTCGTACGTGAAGACGGCCGCCGCGACGACATCTGCCTGGCCGTGTTCGAGCAGACCGACGACATGTACTACATCCTCGAGTCGGGCGACGGCAACTTCGTCGATCTGGACGAGGCGGTCTCGGGCGACGGCTTCACCTTCGACTACCTCGAGGAGAACGGCTACATCTACGTGGGCGAGACTCTCGAAGAGCTCGCGGGCAAGCTGGGCATCGATCCTGCGGTGCTGCAGGCCACGGTCGACGACTTCAACGCCGCTGTGGACGCCGGTGCCGACGAGGAATTCGGCCGCACGCTCTTCAACTGCAAGCTTGAGAACGGCCCCTGGGTGGCCACCCCCCGCACGGCCTGCGTGCACCACACCATGGGCGGCGTGACCATCGACACCGAAGGCCATGTGCTCGACACCGACGGCAACATCATCCCCGGCCTGGTGGCTGCGGGCGAAGTGACCGGCGGTATCCACGGCGGCAACCGCCTGGGCGGCAACGCTGTGGTCGACACCGTGGTGTTCGGCAAGCTGGCCGGCGAGACCATCACCAAGTAATCAGCGCAACGACTGCGGCAGGGAGCGTCTTTCTCGGCGTTCCCTGCCTTTTTCGAGTTCTGCCCCAGGGCAAAAATCGATGAGCCTGGCCTTGCCTGCCGGGCAAGACATTGATATACTATTCTCAATACCATCCCCAAACAAACTCAGAAAGTAAATGGAGCACTGCGATGGACACCAAACAACTGCTTACCTTTCTGACGCTTGCTGATCTGGGCAATTACATCAAGGCCTCGGAACGGCTCAACTACGCGCCCTCCACGCTCGCCAAGCACATCCACAACCTGGAAAGCGAGCTGGGCGTGCCGTTGGTGGAGCACCGCGAAAACCGCATCCGCCTCACGCCGCAGGGCGAGCGCTTTTACGGCTACGCCGAAAAGATGTTGAACATCTACTACGACGCCGCAGAAGAATTTTCCGACCCCGGGCATTTGGCCGGCACCGTGCGCATTGCGGGCGGCGAGCCCATCGTGGGCCTGAGCTTTTCGCAGCTTTTTTTGGATTTTTCGGTGCAATACCCCAAGGTAGCCGTCAATGTGCAGATGATCTGCTGCGCGCGCGTGCCGGAATGGATCCGCCGGCAGGAAGTGGGCATTGGTTGTGTGCACGAAATGGAACCCTGCGCCGACCCGAGCTGTGCCTGCCTCCCGCTGTACAATGAACCCATTTTGTTCGTCACCACCGAAAAAAACCCTCTGGCCGGAAAGGGCCAGGTTCTGTGGCGCGATTTGGAAAACCAAAAGTTTGCCTACACCTACGAAGACTGCTGCTTTACCATGGCCTTCCGCGACCGGCTGCGCCAGCAAAACGTGCTGCCCGCTTCCGAACTCTTTTTAGGCAGCGTTTCGGCTGTTATGAACTCCGTGGCGCAGGAGGGCCGCATTGCGCTCATCCCGCGCTCCTCCTTTCAGCGGCTGCGCTGCCCGGAAACACTCTATTGCCTGAACTGGCAGGAAGAGCCCATTCGGCCGTGGGTGCAGATCTTGTACGATAAAAACCGCCGCCTGGCCCCCGCCGAAAAGGAATTGATCGCCCAGGCGCAAAGCTACGCCCGTACCCTCATCGCCGAGGACCCAGAAGGGGAGATCTACGCTTAAACCGCAGGGCGCCTCATGCCGGGCGCGCCCTGCTCTTTGGGTTTTGTGCAAAATATCCGCTGCTTTCGCCGCCCCAGCAGGCGGCGTTTTTCTTTTTCTTATCTTTCCTTTTCATTTTCTTTGCACATCTTTCAAACTCGTAAACAAATCCCTAACTTTCTCTTACATAGCTTGCCCGGGGGCTCTTCCAATGGTAGAGTGTGGGCAAGGGCCCATTCCCCCGCCCCCTTTCGCTTTTTTCGTTTTGGCCACAGCAACGCGGCTTGCGCTTCGGCCCTTCCTGCGGCTTTTCTTTGCATCGATCGGAGGTTTCCCCATGAAACTTGGCGTTAAACTGTTGGCTGTTCTGCTCTTTACGGCGCTGCTTTGCTGCTCCTGTGCGCCGGGTGTGCCGGAACTTCCTTCCGGCACGCCCAACGGCTCGGTCCTTCCCGAAAATTCCCTTCCGCCCGAGGGATCTGCCACCCCTGCGCCGGAAGAGCAGGAAAGCTCCGGGCTGCTTACGGTGTACGACGGTTCGCATTACGCCCTGTTCACCGACCAGGGCGAGCAGCTTTCGGGCTTTGACTACAATTACATCAACCTGATGGAAGGCTATGTGCTCTATTCCCGCCTGACCACCGAGGCCGACGGCCTGCCGGAAGAGGTCACCAGCCTGTACGCCATCGGCAGCACCGAAGGCGAACTGCTGACCGGTTTTCTCTACAGCGGCCGCCTGAACCTGGTAGCGGGCGGCGAAGCAGAGGGCGCGCCGGTGTTGGAGAGCCTGCTGCGCGCCGGCACGGGAGACGGCTCCCCCCGCAGTGAGGACACCGTGCTGCTCGACGCCCACACAGGCGCAGAACTCTTGACCCTGCCGAGCGACGAATTTTCCTACTTTTGCTACCAGCGCGACCGCGGCCTGGTGTGCAGCATGAGTTACAGCACCCAATCTCTTTCGGTGTGGCGGGTGAGCGACCTGATCGCGGGCAGCCAGGAACCCTTGGCCCGCCTGGAAGGGGTGACGGGCATGGACTACAACTCCGAGGCCAACATAGTGACCGTCTCTTCCCTGCCCGACGAAAACAGCGAGACCCGTCAACAGGTGCTGCTTTCCGACGGCACACTGAGCGAAAACAGTTTTGCCAGCATCTCCAGCTTTTACGACCTGCCGGGCTGCGCCGTGGCACAGGCCGAGCCAGGCGGCGCGTGCGGGCTGATCGACCAGAACGGCGAGTGGCTGATCCCGCCGCAGTACGATGCGTTGACCCCTTCGGAAAACGGGCTGTGCGTAGTTTTGGCAAACGGCGTGTACTCTTACGTGGACAAAAGCGGCAATACGGTGCTGCCCGGGCCGTATCTGCAGGCCGAAACTTTCCGCGACGGCTTTGCCTCTGTGACAGCCATGGACGGCGCAGTGCAGCTCATCGACGAGAGCGGCCGCGTCGTGGTAAACGAAGAGGTGTTCGGTTACTACGGCTTTACCACCGGCGCGGCGGTGGAGGTCTCGCTGGGAGACTACGTGTTCAACGAAGAGGCGCGCCCGGCCATTTTGACTCAAGACGGCAAATTATATGAACTGCCCGCCGAGTTCTACAACCCCTACGTCATCTGCACCCTGCCGGACCGGTGCTTCTTTACCTACACTGCCGATACCGAGCATTATGAAAGCGCCGTGGGCGTACTGGACTTTGCGACCGGCGAAGCCGCCGTGTGGCAGGAAGGCTACCGCTACCTTTCTGTCCTCTACGACACCAATTTCGAACCCTTAAAGAGCGGGTATTTGCGGGCCAGCCGCAGCTTAAAGAACGGCTACACGGTGTACGACCTGCTCTCGGCCGACGGCTCACAGGTCTTGGTCTCGAACCTCAACGAGATCTACAACGCCACCCCCAACGCCATGGCGGTCAAAAAGGGCTTTTCCTGCGGGGTGATGGATTACGAGGGGAACTGGCTGTACAAAACAACGGTGTTCAATTCCTTCCCCATCGCGGACTGAACAACGAGCAGACGAGTAGGAGCGCAAACATGGAGATCCGAAAAGCGACCAACGACGACTTGCCTGCCCTGCTGGCGCTGTTCGCCGCCGCCCGCAGTTTTATGGCGGCACAGGGCAACCCCGGCCAATGGGGAAACGACTACCCGCCGCCCGAGCTCTTAAAGGAAGACATTGCCAAACAGGGCAGCTTTGTGTGCCTGCACGAAGGCAAGATTGCCGCCTCCTTCGCCCTGCTGCCCGGCCCTGACCCCGACTACGCCCGTTTGAAAAGCGGCGCGTGGCGAAACGACTCCCCCTATTTTGCCCTGCACCGCGTGGCTGCGGCCGGCGCACCCAAGGGGACCGGGACCTTCGTGGTGCGGTGGTGCCAGGCGCAATGCCCCAACATTCGCGGCGACACCCACCCCGCCAACACGCCCATGCAGGGGCTGTTCCAAAAATGCGGCTTTTTGCCGGTGGGCACCCTGACCCTGCCCACCGGCAGCGAGCGCCTGGCTTACCACTATGTACAGCCAGAGGCCGCCGCAAAACCGGAAAGTTCCAACCGAAAATCTTCAGCATTTTGATCCATCCCAACGACCAACGGAGGACCCCATGAAACGACTTTTGTGTGTTTTTGTGAGCGCGCTGATGCTGCTCGTCTTTGCCGGCTGCCAGGGCCAACTTCCCCAAAACAGCCCCACGCCCGATCTGCCCGGATCCACCCCGCAGACCTCGCCCCAATCCACGCCTGAAGACGAAGAAGACCCCGTGCTGACCCCCGCGCCCAGCCTGGTGCTGACCGTGGATGAATACCCCCGCGTAGACGGTTCTACCGCCAATTTGCCCCTGATGGCAGCGGTGCTCTCCCGCCTGACCGGCCTGCCCCAGGAGGACGCCGAGGCACTGACCAGCTGCACCACCACGCCTTACGCCTATGAGGCGCTCATCAACGGCGTTGCCGACCTGCTCCTGGTTTACGAACCGGCCGAAGAGACCAAGCAGAAGATCGAGGAAAGCGGCGTAGCGCTCGAAATGATCCCCATTGGGCGGGACGCGCTGGTGTTCATTGTAAACGAACAGAACCCCATCAGCGGCCTGACCACCGAAGAGCTGCAAAACATCTACACCGGCAAAGTGAGCAACTGGAGCGAATTAGGCGGCGAAGACGCCGAGATCGTCGCCTTTCAGCGGGTCTCGGCCTCGGGCAGCCAGGCGCTGTTCTTGAAGCTGCTCATGGCCGGCCTCACCCCCATGGAAGCCCCCACCGAGCTCGCGCCCGCCGAAATGGGCGAGCTGATCGAACGCCTGGCCGAGTACAACAACGCCGGCAACGCCCTGGGGTATTCGGTGTTTTACTACGCCAGCTATATGTACGAAAAACCCGGCCTAAAGTTCCTGGCCGTAGACGGCGTAACGCCTACTGACGAGACCATTGCCGACGGCAGCTACCCCTTTTTGAACGACTTTTACGCCGTCATCCGCGCCGATGAACCGGCCGGTTCCCCCGCCAGGCAGATCGCCGAATGGCTGCAGACCGATGAGGGCAAAGCCCTCATTGCCGAGGCCGGCTACGTCGCCCTACCTTAAAGCGGTCAAGCCCTGCGCCCAACAAAAAAAGACGCCTGCTGCATCAGTTAGCAGGCGTCTTTTTTGTTGGGCGCAGGGCGCGATCAAGCCTCCGGGGCCTCTGCCAGGGCTCCAAGGGATGCTTTTTCGCTGCCCTTGGGGAAGCGCCGGCGCAGCATGGCGTAGCAAATGAGCTGCACGGCCGAAGTGATCGTCCAGGAAATGGGGTAGGAAATAAACAGCCAGTCGGGCGTGTGGAACCCCGGCATCTGGAACAGGGTGGCGATCCACACCAGCCGGAAGCCGCAGGCCCCAATGAGCGTGATGATGGCCGGCGTAGTAGAATACCCCAGGCCGCGGATGTTGGCCGATACCGTGTCCATCACCGCACAGGTGACCATGGTGCTGCAGGTGATGATCATGCGGGCCGCGCCGGCGTTGATCTCGGCCGGCACAGTGCTGTAAATGTGCATCAGCGGGTAGCGCAGCAGCGCCGCCAGACCGCCCAGTACCACGCCCGCCAAAATCGAAGAAAACAGCGAAAGGCGGTAGGCTTTGTCCACCCGATCGAACTTGCCCGCGCCGAGGTTGGCGCTGATGAAGGTCATGCCGGTCTGCGCCAGACTCGAAGTGCTGGCCCCAATGAGGTTCTCGATGTTGACCGAGCCCGCAGAACCCGCCATGACCACCGGCCCGAAGGAGTTGATGGCCGACTGGATGACCAGGTTGGAAATGTTGAAAATGACCTGCTGCAGCCCCGCCGGCACGCCGATGCGCAAAAGCCGGGCAGTATCGCCCTTGTGCAGGCGCAGCTTGCGCCACTCCAGCCGGAAGGCCCCCTCTTCGCGCATCAGGCAGCGAAGGACCAGTACGGCCGAAAGCGCCTGCGAAATGATGGTAGCCAGCGCCACGCCCGCCACGTCCATTTTAAAGACGATGACGAAGAACAGGTTCAAAAACACGTTCAAAACGCCGGCAATGATAAGGTAGGTGAGCGGGCGCCGGGTGTCGCCCTTGGCGCGCAGCAGCGCCGCGCCGAAGTTGTAGAGCGCCACAAAGATGAGCCCTGAATAGTAGATGTACAAATACTGCGCCGAAAGCGGCTTGACCTCGGCCGGCGTCAGCATCCACGTCAGGCTTTGTTCGTTGAGCGCCAGGCACACCACCGAAAGCACCGCGCCGATGAGCAGCGAGAAGGCGATGGAGGAATGTACCGTTGCGTGGACGCGCTCGTCGTTTTTTGCACCGACGTGCTGCGAGGCCATGACGGTCGCGCCCATGGCCAGGCCGACGATGAGGTTGGTGACCAAGGCGACCAGCGTGCCGGTAGAGCCGACGGCCGCCAAAGAGTGTTCGCTGCCAAACTGGCCGACGACGATGACGTCGGCGGCGTTGAACAGGAGCTGCAGCACGCTCGAAAGGATGAGCGGGCCGGCAAAGCGCAGCATTTGGGGCAGCATCCTGCCGCTGCACATATCGACTTCGATGCGTTTTTTCCGTGTGTTGCCCATGGTTCAAAAACCCCAAAGGATAAAAGGATGATGGCTTTTTCGGGCCGTTGGCCCGGGCAGTACAAAGCCCGCCAAATGAATGGCGGGCAGATGGTACAAATTTGGATGCGATGCTGCCAATTTGGGGCGAAACGACCGGCTTTAAGCGGCCGCTTCCCTAACCTTTAAAAAGTAAAAGCTCAATACTTGCGCTTCCTGGCCGCTTCGGCCTTCTTCTTGCGGCGGACACTGGGCTTTTCGTAATGCTCGCGCTTGCGGACTTCAGCCAACACGCCGGCGCGGGCGCACTTGCGCTTAAAACGCTTGAGGGCGCTCTCCAGAGACTCGTTTTCTCCGACACGTACTTCAGACATGCTCTATTTCACCCCCTCCGGTTTTATGCTGACATCGCATGCAAAGCACGGCAGCAAAGGTTGCTGCTGGACCATGTGTAATTATACTTCATGGCAGGGGGCAAGTCAACGGTTTTCTGCGCCCCCAAAGAAAGGGAATGTGCCCCGGCTTTTTCCCCTTCCCCCGGCACAAAACAGCACCCTCCACTTGCCCGCCCGCGCAGGCGCCCTTTCCGGCAACACGCAGCCCAAAGGGGCTGCCGCCTATTTTGTGAGCTTTTCACCGTTCGCTTGGCCGGCCCTGCTTTGCACAAACCAAGCGAAGAAGCCCGCCCGGGGTCCTCGAACTTCCAAGCGCAGCGAGGAAGTTTGGGGTGAGTACCCGGGGGCCCAGCGATGGAGTTGGCATAACAAAGCTAAATACCACGCCCGGGGCCCCCGGTTTGAGCTTGCACCTACAAAACTGAGAACTCCACCCGGGGTCCCCGCTTATTCGAGCGCAGCGAGAATATGTGGGGTGGGTTTTGGGGTGGCTTGCGGGTTGGGTTTTGAGGCAGTCTTCCGGCCAGCAAACGGTGCAGGGGCCCTTTCTCTGTTCCGGCCCAGGAGCATCAGCCGGGAGGCCAAGCCAGCGACCGGCCGCCCAGCACGTGAACGTGCAGGTGAGGCACGCTCTGGCCGCCGTCGGCGCCGGTGTTGACCACGCAGCGGAAGCCTGCTTCGGCCACGCCGTTTTCCCTGGCGACCTTGGCCGCCACGGCCATCAGATGCCCGAGCACCGCCTCATCGGCCTCCAGCACCGAAGCGCAGTGCGCCTTAGGCACCACCAGAATGTGCACGGGAGCCGCAGGCTCAATGTCTTTAAACGCCAGACAAAGCTCGTCTTCGTACACTTTGGCCGAAGGGATCTCGCCGTTTGCAATCTTGCAGAAAATGCAGTCCATAAGTTCTTTCCTCCTTTCCAAAAAACCTAAATATTTTACCGGCAGACAGCGCCTGTTCTTTTGCTTTTTGCTTTCCGCCGGAAAATACCCACTTTACAGCGCGCTGCCAACGGGGATGCCCACAACGGTCTCGCCCTCGCGGCGCACGAGCTTTACCGGCAGAATATCGCCTTGCCGCACTCTTTCTGCCTCAACGGCGGTGTGGATGTAGGTGCCGGTGTAGCCGCACATGCGGCCCTGCCCGTCGGGCTCTTCAAAGAGCACTTCCTGCACACTGCCCAGCGCGGCGTTCAGGTACTCGGCCGTCATTTCCTTTCCCAGGGCGATCAGCTCTTTGGCGCGCGCCTCTTTTACGGCCTTGGGCAGGTCGGGCAGGGCAGCCGCCCGCGTGCCCTCCCGCCGGGAATAGGGAAAAACGTGCAGCCGGGCAAACCCTACCCGGCGCAAAAAGGCCTTGGTCTCCTCGTGCTCGTCCCCGGTCTCCTGGGGGAAGCCGGCGATCACATCCGTGGTAATGGCAGCCTCGGGCATGGCTTCGCGGCAAAGCGCCACGCCGGCCTCGTATTCTTCCGGGGTGTAGCGGCGGTTCATGCGGGAAAGCACCGTGCCGCAGCCGCTTTGGAGCGAAACGTGGAACTGCCGGCAGAGCTTGGGATTTTTTGCGGCTTCCGCGCAGAATTCCCGCGTGAGGATGTGCGGCTCGAGCGAGCCCAGGCGCACCCGGCGCACACCCGGCAAAGCGCTGACGGCGCGGATGGCGTCGAGCAGCGTATGGCCGCAGTCTACCCCGTAGGAAGCGAGATGGATGCCGGTGAGCACGAACTCGCGGTAGCCCAGGCCGCACAGGCGCTCTACCTCTTTTACAACGTTTTCCAGGCTGCGGCTGCGCACCGGGCCGCGCGCGTAGGGAATGGCGCAGTAGCTGCAAAAACGGTTGCAGCCGTCCTGGATCTTCAAGGTGGCGCGGGTCTTTTCCTCGGGCTGGGCGGGCAGCTCTTCAAACTCGCGCGCCGCAAAAATATCGCTCACAGCGTCGATCTTTTCCCGCCCGTAAAAAGCCCTTTCCGCGAGCGAGACCACCGCGCCGCGGTTCTGGTTGCCCAAAGCCACGTACACGCCCGGCAGGTCCAACACGGCCTGCGGCGCGGTCTGGGCGTAGCAGCCCGCCACCACCACCACGCCGTTGGGGGAGGCAGCGCGGGCGCGGCTGATCATCTGCCGGGACTTTTTGTCGCCCGTGGCAGTAACGGTGCAGGTGTTCACCACCGTAACGTCGGCTTCCTGCCCAAAGGGCACCAGCTCGTGCCCCGCTTTTAAAAACAGGGCCTGCATGGTTTGGGTATCGTACTGGTTGACCTTGCAGCCCAGCGTGTAAAAGGCCGCCTTCATGCCCCGGTTCCCCCTTCTTTGGGGTACTCCATCTGCCCCAACTCATAAAGCGCCAGGGCCGCCGCCACGGGGCCGGCGGTCTCGGTGCGCAAAATGCGGGGGCCCAGGGTGACGCACTGTGCCCCGGCCACGCGCAGGGTCTCGGCCTCTTCGGGATCGATGCCCCCCTCCGGCCCAATGATCAGGGCAAGGTCGTTGGGCGCAGACTTTCCGCCGAGGAGCGCGCGCAAAGACTGCGCGCGCTCCTCTTCCCAAAAGAGCACAGAGCACTCGTGTTCCTTCACCCGCTTTACGAGCGTCTCAAACGAAATAGGGGGGTCCACCGCGGGCAACGCGCCCCGGCCGCACTGCTTGGCGGCCTCGTACGCCACGCGGGCGTAGCGCTCAGCCTTGGCGTCCTTCGCCTTCCAGGGTGCGGCCACAGCGCGGCGGCAGTCAAAGGGCACGAAGCGGGCGACGCCCAATTCCACCCCTTTTTGCAGCACCACCTCGAACTTGCCGGCCTTTTGAATGCCCTGATACAGGGTCAGCCGGGTCGCGGGCTCGGTCAAAAGCCGGCGGCAGCTGAGCAGTTCGGCAGCCACGTTTTTTTTGCCCACGTCTAAAATACGGGCGGTCCACTCGTTGCTTTGGCCGTCGCACAAAGCGATCTCGTCGCCCGGCTTGAGGCGCAGCACCCGGGCGATGTGCCCGGCGTCCGTCCCGCCGATCTTCACGCAGTTCCCCTCGATACTTTCGGGGTCGATGTAAAAGCGATGCATGTAGTTTCCTCGTTTTTCTGCCTCAGCGGCGGCAGCAGACCGCCGTCCACTCGCCCTGGGCAAGGGTGCGCTCCACGGCGTAGCCCGCCGATCCCGCAGCGCTCAGCACGTCCTGCAAGCGCTCTTTAATGATGCCCGAAAGCAGCACCTTGCCGCCCGGCCGCACAAAGGCCTTGAGCCCGGGCAGCAGGCCGATGATGACGTCGGCAATGATGTTCACGAACACCACGTCGGCCTGCCGGGGAGCTTGGCCTGTGAGCAAATCGCCCTCCACGGCGCGCACGCAATCCCCTACCCCGTTCAGGGCGATATTGGCCGCGGCCGAGCGCACGGCCACGGGATCGCGGTCGATGGCCAACACGTCTTTGGCCCCCAGCTTGGCGGCGGCAATGCCCAAAATGGCCGTGCCGCAACCCACGTCGATGACCTGATCGCCCGCCTTTACCTCTTCATCGGCAAGCTGCAGGCACATTCGGGTGGTCTCGTGCGTGCCGGTGCCAAAGGCCATGCCGGGGTCCATGGTCAGCACCACGTCGCCTGCCTTTGGCTGATACTTTTCCCAGGTGGGCACCACCACGATGCGCTCCGACACCCTGGTAGGCTTGTAGTACTTGCGCCATTCGTTGGCCCAGTCCTCTTCCCGCAGCTGCGCTACCGCCAGGGTGAGCTTGCCGGGGTCAAAGCCCGCCCAGCCTGCGCTTTGCTCCTTTAATTGGGCGAGCTCAGCGCGCAGGGCGGCCAGGGTGTCGGCCAGGCGCCCGTCCTTGGGGTAATATCCCTTGACCAGCACGTCCTCGCCATAACGCTCGTACACGGCGTCGTCGATATAGTCCCAGTCGGCCGACTGGTCGTGCTCCAACAGATCGTTCTTGTCTTCAATGGCCACGCCCGTGCTGCCGTGCTGCAGCAAAAGCTCGCTCACGGCATCGCTGCCGCAGGTGGTCGTGGCGACCGAAACTTCCGCCCATTCCATGCGCTCTGATCCTTTCTGTTCCCGGCGCTTTTGCCGGGGATCTTGTGTGTTTTTATTATAGCACAGGCGCGCGGCCGGCAAAAGCCGGGTGTTGGCCCCGCCCGCCGCGCCGGCGCCTTTTCTGCCAAACGACAAAAGCGCCGCGCTGTTTGCTCACGGCGCGGCGAAAGCCTGTTCTTTGGCAAGCCCCCTTACACCACCTGAAACAGGTAGAACTTCAAATAATCGGTCTCGGGCACGTTCCACAAAACGGGGTGGTCGGGGGCCTGCTGCCGGGCCTCGATCTGCCTCAAAGACACCGCGGCGTCGCGCGCAGCGCGAACGAGCATTTTGCAAAAGAGCTCGTCGGTCATAAAGTGCGAGCAGGAGCAGGTGGCCAAATACCCGCCCCGCGGCAGGGCGCGCATGGCCCGCAAGTTGATGTCGCGGTAGCCGCGCTCGGCGTTTTTGACGGTGGCGCTGCTCTTGGTAAAGGCCGGCGGGTCGAGGATGATGAAGTCATAGGGGTGGCTCTTGCTCTCGGCCAGCTCGGTGAGCAGGTCGAACACGTTGCGGCACACGAACTGCATCCGCCCCTCCAGGCCGTTGAGGGCGGCGTTATGGCGGGTCATTTCTATGGCTTCGGCCGAAATATCCACCGCCGTCACCCCGGCGGCGCCGGCCTTGGCGGCGTTTAAAGCAAAGGCCCCGGTGTGGGTAAAGCAGTCCAGCACCTTTTTGCCGCGCGCGAGCTTTGCCGCCGCCAGCCTGTTGTATTTTTGATCCAAAAAGAACCCTGTCTTCTGGCCGTTCACGTAGTCCACATCGTACCACACGCCGTTCTCGCAGATGCGCGCAAGCCCGGTCGGGTCGCTGGTAAGCCCGGGCAGCTCAAAAAAGCCCTTGCCTTCTGTCAGCCCTTCTTTTTGACGCAAGGCGAGGTCGTTGCGCTCGTAAATGGCGCGCACGGCCACACCGTAATCCTCCTTTAGAATCCTCACGAGCAGCGAAAAGAGCATCTCTTTGCGCTGCTCCACCCCCAGGCACAGCACCTGCGCCACCAACACGTCCTCAAAGCGGTCGACGGTCAAGCCGGGAAAATGGTCGGCCTCGCCGAAGATCAGCCGGCAGCACCGAAAGTCCGTTTCACCCATGACGGTATAACGGTAGGCCAAAGCATAGCGCAGCCGGCGCTCAAAGAAGGCCTCGTCGAAGCGGTCGTTGGCGTTCGCAGAGATCACCCGCAGGCGGATCTTGGAGTGTTCGTTGTAAAAGCCCGTGCCCAAAAAGCGGTCTTTTCGCGAAAACACGTCGGCCAGGCAGCCGTTTGCCAGATCGCCTTCCTTGGCGGTCACTTCGTCGGCAAACACCCAGGGGTGGCCGCTTTTTAGGGCGCGTTCAGCCTTTTCGGTTACGTGGAGGCGGGGAAGGTTTCGTTCCATGGCGTTTGTTTACTCCGTTCGGTCTTTCGTTTGCGGCGCAGGGCTGCTTTGCCCTTTGAAATGGGAAGGCGGGGCAGGGCGCGTGCCGTTCCCTTTTTCCTTTTTAATAAAACGCAGGCGGACAGGGCCGGCAAACACCGTTGCCAGCCTGCCGAGCAGCAGATCGTACACAAAAAACAGCAGGTTGAAAAGCAGCGCGTACAGCGCCAAAAACACCGGCGCTTCGGCCAACAGGCTGCTCCCGCCAAAAAAGGCCAGCGTCATCAGCAGCGAAATAGCCAAAAGCGCCCCGTTAAAAAGCAGCAGCCCCAACAGCAGCCGCAGCGGCTTTGCGCGCACCCGCCCTTCCAAAAAGCGGCGAAACATGGGGTAATACCCCGCAAAAACCGCAAAGAACAACGCTCCCTCCCTTTGCACACAGAGCAAAATTCCGAGCAGCGCCGTTGCGCCATACAGGCTCCAGGCGTAAACCCTGCCGCAGCGCTCCAACGCGCAAAGCACCAGCAGCCCGCAAAAAACAGGAGCCGCATAGCTCAAAACAGCCAAAACGCCGCCCAACAGCAAAAGCAGTACGCCAAGCGCGCACAGCATCCCGCAGAACGCCATTTTTCTTGCCGGGGTCACGTGGGGCAAATCGTGCTCCTTTCCACAGGGCGCAAAAGGGCGCGGGGCCGCAGGGCCGCCGCACCCGTCAAATAATTTTTAAAGCCGCCGTTGTTCTGAAAACCGAGGTCCCGCGCGTCTGTTTTGCAACGGTTCTCCAAGGGCTTTTGCCCCGCGCTGCCTGCCGATGGGTCATCTTCTAAAAACCGCGCCAGGCAACGCGGCAAAACTCCGCAGGAAAGGCGCCAATTCAATGCGTCCGTACATCCCCTACAAAGAAGAGCGCGACCGTGCCGGGGCCGGTGTGCGAACCGATGGTGGTGCCGATGCTGTTGATGACCACCTTGCCGTCGAGGTTCGGGAAGGCTGCCTCGACCTCGTCTGCGACCTTGCGGGCATCCTCATAGCAGGCCGATTGCGAGATGTAGCACTTGCCGGAATAGTTCAGCCCGCCCTCGGCGTGCTCCTTCATGCGCTCGACGATCTCTACAATGGCCTTCTTCTTGCCGCGCAGCTTGGTGCGGGGGATCAAATGGCCCTCGTCGTCCATATTGAGGAGGGGGCAGATGTTTAAAAGCTTGCCGGCAAAGCCCGCCGTGCGGGAGATGCGGCCGCCGCGCACATAGCTCGAAAGGTCGGTAGAGAAGAACCAGTGATGTACATTCAAACGGTGGGCCATCACCCACTGCGCGGTCTCCTCCAGGCTGGCGCCGCTGTCGCGCAGGCCGGCGGCGAGGGTCATCAGCAGCCCGTAGCCCGAGGACGCGCCCAGCGAATCCACCACCGCCACCCGCCGGCCGGGGAACTGTTCTTCCAGCATCTGCGCAGCCACGCAGGCCGAATTGTAGGTGCCGGAAATGCCCGAAGAAAGGGTAACATGCAAAATATCCTTCCCTTCTTTAAGGTAAGGAGTAAAGCTTTCCAGGTACTCTTCCACGTTGACCTGCGAGGTCGTGGGGGTCGCGCCCTCGGCAATGCGGCGGTAAAACTCGTCGAAGGGGATGGAGTGGCCAAAGTCGTCGGGGTAGGTCACGCCGTCCATGGTGTAGCTGAAGAGCAGCACGTTGATGCCGCGGTCTTTAAAGAACTGCTCGCTCATGTCGGCAGTGGAGCAGCAGCTGAGGATGAAATCGGACATCTATACAAAACCTCCGTAAAAGTAAAATCGACCATGACCCGACAGACGGGCGTTGAGGAGGCCTGCTGCCGTTCCCGATTATTGTAGCACACAAGGAAAGGCCCGCCAAGAGTAGTTTTTTATAGAACAAGAAAGGTTAAAACAAACACGCCCGCCCCGGCGAAAAAGCGCCGGGAACCCTCAGCGGTTGACGGGCGCAAACCCGCGGTCGACGGTGATACCGCAGCGAAAATCCGGGTGCGCCGCTGCCACGCGCGCAGCAATGCCCTCCTTGATCTCCCCGTCGGTCATCGAAAGGCCGGCGGGCGCGGCGCAGTCGAAGATCAGATCGGTGTGGGCGCACCCCTTGACCACGCGCAGGTCATGGATGGTGAGCGCCGGGTCGACCTTGCGCACCTCTTCGGTGAGCCAGGTATAAAGATCGTTTCCCGCAGGGCTTTCCTCAATAGGGTCCATGTGCACGATCAAATGGAGCCCCTCGGCCGCAAACTCCCGCTCCAGCGCGTCCGCGATCTCGTGGCTGTCCCTCAATCTGCTGTTTGCCGGCAGCTCGATGTGCACACTGGCGAATTGCCTTCCCGGGCCGTAGTCGTGCACCAGCAGGTCGTGCGCGCCCAACACGCCGGGGTGCGAAAGGATCCGTTGGTGCACGCTTTCCACAAATTCCGGGTCGGGGGCGCTGCCCAGCATGGGGTCCAGCGCCTTTTTGATGAGCCCCACGCTGCTCACAAGAATGAACGCCGCCACAGCCAAGCCGATGTAGCCGTCCAGGTCCCATCCGGCGAACTGTGCAATGAGCGAAGAGAGCAGCACGGCGGCGGTAGAGATGGCGTCGTTGCGGCTGTCGGCTGCGGTGGCAAGCAGCGCCGGGGAGTGGATGAAGCGCCCCATGCGCCGGTTAAAGAGCATCATGCCCAATTTAACAAGGATGGAACCGGCCAAAATAAGCCCGGTAAGCAGGCTGAACTCCACCTCGGTGGGGGCGAGGATCTTGCGGAAGCTGCTCAAAAACAGCTCCACGCCAATGGCCGCCACCAGCACGGCGACGGTCAGCCCGGCCAGGTATTCGTAGCGGCCGTGGCCGTAAGGATGGCCGCGGTCGGCCGGGCGGCTGGAAAGCTTGAAGCCAATGAGGCTGACCACACTGGCCGAAGCGTCGGAAAGGTTGTTGAAGGCGTCGGCCGAAACGGCGACCGAGCCGCTGAGCGTGCCGGCCACGAGTTTGCAGGCGCACAGCAGCAGGTTGCAGGCAATGCCCACCCAGCCGGAGAGCCTGCCGCAGGCGGCGCGCACGGCGGGAACGGTGGGGTCGGCGCTCTGTGTGACCAGCTGCCGGTAAGAAAACTTCTGTTTTTGCTTCACGAAAAAAATCCCTTTCTGCCTGCGGCAAATAAAAAACACCCGCGGCTTGCGCGGGGCCGCCGCAGAACCGCGCTTTTGCCGCGCGGCGCTCTGCGTCCTGTGCTCACGCTAGCACGCGGCGGCCCGGTTAGTCAACCATAACGCCGTGCAAAGGCCGGGCGGCTCCCGCCCTCTGGAACCTTCCATACAAAATAGCTATGCTGCGCAATAATTTTGAAGTATTGGACATTCCTCACATCCCGTTCTACAATCGATCTGACGCAAAAAACCATTCCCCCGCCGCTTGGCCGGCCCAAACCGGCACGCGCAGGCGGGGGGCAGCTTCCCTGGTTACGGAGGTCTTTTCATGAAACGAGCACTTTGCCTATTGTGCGCGGCCGCGCTGCTCTTTGGCCTTTGCGCCTGCAGCACGGGCGAAACCGCCGCAGCGCCCACGCCCGCCGCCCCCGCGGAAACGCCCGCCGCGCCCACAGAAACCCCCGACCCACCCACGGCGACGCCCGCCGAAACGCCCGAAGAACCGGCAAGCCCCTCTGCCG
Source organism: uncultured Christensenellaceae bacterium (assembly GCA_944384305.1). Lineage (GTDB taxonomy): Bacteria > Bacillota > Clostridia > Christensenellales > CALWSW01 > CALWSW01. Next base: position 7,375 of record CALWSW010000004.1, on the reverse strand, counting down.
CGCCCGAAACGGGCGGGCAAGACGGCGCGCCCCGCGTATTGGTGGCTTACTTTTCTGCCACCGGCAACACCCGCGCTTTGGCTGAATACGCAGCAGACGCCCTGGACTGCGGCCTTTACGAGATCGTCCCTGTCCAGCCTTACACCGCAGAGGATCTGGACTACAGCAACGATTCCTGCCGCGCCAACCTGGAACAAAACGACGATTCCGCCCGCCCAGCCATTGCCGGCAGCGCAGAAAACCTGGCGCAGTACGACATCATCTTCCTGGGCTACCCCATTTGGTGGGGGCAGGCGCCGCGCATCCTCTCTACCTTTTTAGAATCGTATGATTTTTCCGGGAAGACCATCGTGCCGTTTTGCACCTCAGGCAGCAGCGGCATCGGCAGCAGCGCGCAAAACCTGCACTCTTTGACACCCGCCAGCACCGTTTGGCCTGAGGGCGCGCGCCTGAGCAGTTCCTTGAGCCGCTCCGGTATGGTAGAATGGATCAACGGCCTGGGCCTTACGGCCGAATAACGGCCCTGAGCAGTCATAAAATACAGGCCGCAAGAAAGAAGTATCCTATACAAAAAACGGCAGAAGCGGGCGAATATTGCGCCCGCAAAAGGCAGGAGGTAACGCAATGGAATTTACAGAAGTTGTGAAGAGCCGCTATTCTTGCAAAAAATACGACGGCCGGCAAATAACCCAGGCCCAGCTCGGCGCCATTTTGGAAGCCGGGCGCCTGGCCCCCACGGCCAAAAATTTACAGGAGCAAAAAATCTACGTGGTACAGTCGGCCGAAGGGCTGGCAAAGATCGATTCCCTCACCCCCTGCCGCTACGGCGCGCCCACCGTGCTGCTGGTGGCGTTCGACAAGACCAACGTCTTTGTGTACCCCGGCAAAAAGCGCGATTCCGGCACGGAAGACGCCAGCATCGTGGCCACCCACCTGCTGCTTGCGGCACAGGCGGCCGGCGTGCAGAGCTGCTGGATCAACTTTTTTGACCCCGAGGCCGCGGCCAAGGCCTTTGATCTTCCGGAAAACGAAGAAGTGCTGATGCTGCTCGATCTGGGCTATGCCGCCCCCGGCGCAGGCCCCCTGCCCGCGCACAGCCAGCGCAAACCTCTTTCTGAGACCGTGCGCTACCTGTAGATCCCCTTGCGGCCGCGCCCGGCAAAAACGCCGCCCGGCGCGCCGCACCGCCAAGGAGGAAACCTCATGAAGATCACTATGCTCTTGGGCAGCCCCAACCGGCAGGGCTCTTCCAACCTGCTGGCCTCTTCCTTTGCGCGCGGCGCAAAGGAAGCCGGGCACACGGCAGAAGTCATCGACGCCGCCCACGCCGACCTGCACCCCTGCACGGGCTGTGTGCGCTGCGGCTACGAGGGCCCCTGTGTGCAGAAGGACGACATGGAACACTTCCGCAGGGTCCTTCTGAGCTCCGATATGCTGGTGTTCGTCACCCCGCTCTACTACTACGGCATGTCGGCCCAGCTCAAAACCCTCGTCGACCGCTTCTGCGCCATCAACAGCAGCATCACCCGCCGGCACATGAAGTCGGCGCTGCTCTGCGCCGCCTGGAACGACGACGGCTGGACCTTCGACGCCCTGACCGCCCACTACCGCACGCTGGTAAAGTACCTGCACTTTCAGGATGTGGGCTGTGTGCTCGGCGGCGGCTGCGGCACGCCCGGCAGCACCCAGCGCTCACCCTACCCCGCGCAGGCCTATGAATTGGGCCGCAGCCTGAAATAAAGCCCCAAGCGGCCGCGCGCCCTTTTGAAAGAGCCCTTTGGGGTTCTTTTTTGTGTAAACCCCTTGCTGTACTCCATTGCCCCGCCTTTGTGGCGGGCGCACCTTCTGTGGTACAATAAGGCAAACCATGCTCTGCGCACGGCCAGGGGGCGGCGTCTTTCGTTTCGCCTGGCCCCCGCGGCAAAGAGAAAGGACAGGCCATCATGATCGATCATATAGAGATCCGCGGCGCGCGGGTCCACAACCTCAAGGGCATCGACGCCGACATTCCCTTGCACAAGATCGTCGGCATCGCCGGGGTCTCGGGTTCCGGCAAATCCTCCCTCGCTTTGGGGGTGCTGTACGCCGAAGGCTCCCGGCGGTATTTGGAATCGCTCTCTACCTACACCCGCCGCCGCATGACCCAGGCTGCCAAGGCCCAGGTAGAACAGGCGCTTTACGTTCCCGCAGCGCTCGCGCTGCGGCAAAGGCCGGGCGTGCCGGGCATTCGCAGTACCTTCGGCACGGGCAGCGAACTGTTGAACAGCCTGCGCCTGCTGTATTCCCGCCTGGCTTCCCACCGCTGCCCCAACGGGCACTATCTGCCGCCGTCGCTCGCCATGGCGGCCGGCAAGCCCTTGGTGTGCCCTGCCTGCGGCGCAGAGTTTTATGCGCCTTCTGCCGAAGAGCTTTCCTTCAACAGCGTGGGCGCCTGCCCCACCTGTTCGGGCACGGGCGTGGTGCGCGCCGTCGACCGCGACACGTTGGTGCCGGACGAGACCCTCACCATCGACGATGGGGCGGTCGCGCCCTGGAATTCGCTGATGTGGTCGCTGATGACCGACGTCTGCCGCGCCATGGGCGTGCGCACCGACGTGCCTTTTTATCAGCTCACCAGCGAAGAAAAGGCCATCGTATACGATGGCCCGCCCGAAAAGAAGCACATTTTGTACCGCGCCAAAAACACCGAAAACACCGCCGAGCTGGACTTTACCTACTACAGCGCCGTGCGCACGGTAGAAAACGCCCTTTCCAAAGTCAAGGACGAAAAGGGCATGAAACGAGTGGAAAAGTTTTTAAAGCAGTCCCCCTGCCCGGACTGCGGCGGCACCCGTCTTGCGCCAGCGGCGCGCGCCCCCCTGGTGCGCGGCATTTCTCTCGACGCCGCCTGCGCCCTGCCCCTTGCCGCGCTTTCTGAATGGGTGGCCGGCGTGCCGGGTTCCCTTCCGGCCGAAATGCGGCCCATGGCGCAGAGCATTTGCGAGTCCTTCCAGCTTTCGGCCCGGAGGCTCCTCGAACTGGGGCTGGGGTATTTGACCCTGGACCGCGCCGCCTCCACCCTTTCGACCGGCGAGCGCCAGCGCCTGCAGCTTGCGCGCGCCGTCCGCAACCGCACCACCGGCGTGCTGTACGTGCTGGACGAACCCTCCATCGGCCTGCACCCCGCCAACCTCGAAGGACTGAAAGGGGTCATGCGCGACCTGGTGGCGGACGGCAACTCGGTGGTGCTGGTCGACCACGACGCACAGCTCTTGTCTGAGGCCGACTGGCTCGTTGAGCTGGGGCCCGGCGCCGGCACCGCGGGCGGAAACATCCTGTGCACGGGCACGCCGCAGGAGATCGCCAAAGACCCCCGCTCCAAGATCGGGCCCTTTTTGAATGGCACGCCCTTGATGGGCCGCAAGCGCGCGGCAAAAGCCGAGGTGTTCGCCTTGGGCGCGCTGCACCTAAAAACCGGCCCCATCCACACCGTAAAACCCCTTTCGGCCGCCATTCCCAAGGGCAGATTGACGGTGGTAACAGGGGTCTCGGGCTCTGGCAAAACCACGCTGGTGCTCGAAAGCCTGGTGCCCGCCCTTCGCTCTTTGGCCGCGGCCAAAGAGCTGCCGGCGCACGTAAAACACTTAAGCCCCGGCGGCATCCGCCAGGTCAAGCTCATCGACGCCACGCCCATCGGGGTGAATGTGCGCTCCACGGTGGCCACCTACTCGGGCGTTCTGGACGAGCTGCGCAAGGCCTTTGCCCGCACCCCCGACGCCAAGCGGCTGGGCTATAAGGCGGCGGATTTTTCCTACAACACCGGCAGCCTGCGCTGCCCGGTGTGCGACGGCACGGGAAGCATCGATTTAGACGTGCAGTTTTTGCCCGATGTGGAGATCCCCTGCCCGCAGTGCCGCGGGAGCCGTTACGCCAAAGAGGCCGAAAGCATCCGGCGGCAGAGCCGCTCAGAAGAGAGCCACAGCCTGCCCGAGCTGATGGCCATGGATGTTCAAAGCGCCTTGCAGGCCTGCAGCGGGCTTTCGGTAGTGTGCAGCCGGCTGGAAACGCTGTGCAGCCTGGGCCTGGGGTACTTGACCCTGGGCGAGGCCACGCCCAGCCTTTCGGGCGGGGAGGCGCAGCGGTTGAAGCTGGCCAGCGAAATGGGGCGTTTGCAGGAGGACGCGCTTTTCGTGTTCGATGAGCCGACCATCGGCCTGCACCCTTTGGACGTACAGACCCTTTTGCAGGTGTTCGACGCGCTGCTCGCGCGCGGGGCGACGCTGGTGGTCATAGAGCACGACCTGGACGTCATCCGCTCGGCGGACTACCTCATCGACATGGGCCCGGGCGGGGGCGAAGCCGGCGGGCGGATCGTGGCCTGCGGCACGCCAGAAGAGGTCAAAGCCTGCCCCGAGAGCCTGACCGGCCGGTACATATAGTGCCGGCCCGGTCCAAACCCCTTCCCCACCGCAGAAACGGCCGGCAACAGCCTTTCCCACAAAACAAAAAAGGAGCCTGCACCGGCGCAGGTTCCTTTTTTTCGTTGCCTTTTGTTGCTATGGGTGGGGCAGAACCGCCCTTTTTCGTTCTTCCCCGGCCGCCTCAGAGCACCTTCCAGGGGTTTTCTTCCCCCCGCGCGTCGCGCACACAGCTTTCGATAGAACTTTTGACCATGTAGCGGATGGAAAGGTCGGTGTAAAACGCCATGTGCGGGGTGACGAACACGTTGGGGAAGCCGCGCAGGATGAAAAGGTCGTGCTTGTCGATGACGTCGGACTTGCGGTCGAAGTAGTACATGTCGAACTCCCCTTCGATGACGTCCATGGCCACCGCGCCCACCTGCCCGCTCTCCAGGGCAGCGATCAAAGCCTTGGTGTCGATCAGTCCGCCCCGCGCAGTGTTCACGACCACCACGCCCTTGGGCATTTTTCTCAGCGCCGCCGCGTCGATCATGTGGGTGTTCTGCTCGCCGATGGGCATGTGCAGCGTGACCACCTGCGATTCACAAAGCAGCTCCTCAAACCCCACGTAAGTCAGCAGATCCTCCATGTCCGCCCGGGGGTGCAGGTCATAAGCGAGCACCCGGCAGCCAAAGCCCTGTAACAGCCGGGCCACCTGGCAGCCGATGCGCCCTGCGCCCACGATGCCCACGGTCTTGCCGCTCAGCACGCCGCCCATGTTGCCTTTTAAAGAAAAGTCGTTGATGGCCGCCCGCTCTAAAATGCGCTTCATCCGCCTGAGCGCCATGAGGATGCACATCACGGTGTATTCCGCCACGCTCTCGCTGGGATACGTGGCGTTGCTCACCCCCACGCCAAACTCTTTGGCGCTCGCAAGGTCGATATGGTCGTACCCCACCGTGCGGGTGGAGATCATCTTGATGCCCATGTCGCGGTAGCGCTGCAAAAGCGCCCGGTCCACCGGGTTGGTCAAAATGCTCACGTACTGGCAGCCCCCGGCGAGATGGGCGTTTTCAAGCGTTGGCACTTCGCGGCAGATGCCCAGCTCCACGCCGTACTCCTTGCGGTATTCTTCAAAAAAGGGACCTTCGTCAAAATCCCGGTAGCTGTAAACAAACAGTTTCATCTCTTTCCTCGCTGCATCACAGTTTCAAAGCGGCCGGGCGGCAAAATCCCCCGGCAAAATGCCTTGCTTGCATTCTACCCTTTGGGGGCATGGTTTGCAAGGAGCTGTCGCAAAATAGGCTGTCTCCTATTTCGCGAGAGTTTTCGGGGTCCCCAACCATTCCCCGCAGGGGAATGGTTGGGGTGGGTTACACCGTTCGCTTGGTCGCACCTTGTGTTTTGCAAATGGAACGCAAGAACGCGCCCGGGGTCCCCGCGATGGAGTTTTCCCCACGAAGCTCAGAAGCTCACCCGGGGTCCCCACTTATTCGAGCGCAGCGAGAATATGTGGGGTGGGTTTGGGGTGGGCCCCCGGCCAGCGAACGGTGCAGGGTTGCTTTTCTTTCAGAAAACCCATGCGAATCTGACAACTAAATTGTCAGATTCGATCAACTTAATTTTGAAACAGCAGCTGTTCCAAAAACTGTGGCTCCGTGCGTCTGTTTTGCAACAGGCCCGCTCGAAAAGCGGCTTTATGCAACGGGCAGAAACAGGCAACTGTAAAAGTAGGGCTCCCCGCCGTCAAAATACGTGCCTTCCCCCGGCCTTCGGTACACGGGCGCTTCGGCGGGCAACAGGGACCGCTATGCCTTCGGACCAGCGCCTCGTTCTATTAGGGGCCCCGGGGTTGTGAAAACTCTTCGACCCGAACAGAGCCCTCTTTTCGCACAAAACGCCCGCTGCCCGCAAAAACCCCTGTGCCTCCCCCTTCACAACCATGCCAGATATGGTATAATAAAGTAACATTATGTCTTATGATCCACATGGCAGGGGAGCGTTTTTTCTTCCCCTTCCCTTTTCTTCCATCTTCCCGAGGAACGACCGCTATGGACGACAGCATCCATCCCACCCAAGATCCAAACCAAGCGGGAGCAAACCCTGCCCCCGCTCCTTCTAACGGCGCGGCCCCTGCCGGGGCGGCTCCTGTTTCGTGTGCGCCGAAGGGCCCCAGCGGGCAAAACGAGGCGCCGTTTGACCCAAACCGCGCCGTCGAGGCGCTGTCTTCTGCAAAGCCCGCCCCCGCCATCGTCTCCCCCCGCACGCTCCGCCGGCGGTTTGAGGAGCTCGCCCGCCGCGCCGCCAAGGACGCGCTTTCCGGCCTGTTGAACCGCGCCGCCATGGAACAGTGCATCGGCGAGCGCCTGGCCGCGCTGCTCCCCGGCGAAGCCTGCGCGCTCTTCATCGTCGACCTCGACGACTTCAAGCAGGTCAACGATACCTTTGGCCACCAGTCCGGCGACCAGGTCATTCGCCAGACCGGCGCCATCCTTTCTTTGCTGTTTCGCGCTTCCGACATCGTCGGCCGGCTGGGCGGCGACGAGTTTGCGGTCTTTTTGAGCGGCCCGGCCCTGACCGAAAATGCCGTGCGCGAACGCGCCGATGCGGTCTGCAAGGAGCTGCAGATCGCCCTGCCCGGCCCGCCGGCAAAAAACGTCACGGCAAGCGTGGGGATCTACTTTGCCTTAGACGGCAGCCGCGAGCACTTTGCCGGCATGTATCAGGCCGCCGATCTCGCCCTGTACAAAGCAAAAAAAGCCGGCAAACACAGCTTTGCGCTCAACCGCACCGAAGGTGCGGAAGAAGAGGCTTCCACCGGCTACCGCACGGTCAGCGCCATTCCCCTGACCGATCTGTTAAAGGAGCTCGACAGCGGCGTTGCTCTGCTCGAAATGAGCGACCCGCCGCGGGTCATTTACGTCAGCCCCAGTTTTTGCCGGCTCATCGGCGCAAAGGAAGAGCTGGAGCCACCGGTGCCGCTTTCCCGCCTGATC
>CALWSW010000003.1 GCA_944384305.1 uncultured Christensenellaceae bacterium | reverse complement strand
CTATGGCAATAACTTCCTTCTTAGGATCACCGTTCATCACGATCAGATAGCATGCATAACGGGAAAGCATGATGTCATCGATTTTGCGCTCTGCGCCAGAGCCGATTTCAACCATTTTGTTGACATCAACAAAATGGTCTTGCACATCAAATCCACTGGTCTCACATGCAGTTTTGGCTTTCTCAATGGCGTTATTAAAATTGCGCCACTCAGAATATTCCAATGCAAGCTGTAGTTCTCTGGCATACCAGAATTCCTCGCCATATTCATTGATATGTTTGATATCTTCAAACGTCTTCTCGCTATACTTTACAAGATCGTTCATAAACCAAGCTCCTTTTTCCATCCAATTTGGGCCTCTGTGTTCACGAAATCGTGAGCGCGGCAAGCACCGGAGGATGCCTCTTGCTTTTTTAACAGCAACGACTGCCGGTATTGTTCTGCGTCCGGAATGTCCACAAATTCTACAGTGTTATCAAAATTTTCTCGCACAACTCGCTTAATCTCATCCAAGGGCACCCGGAAGAATTCTCGCCGGTTGTTTACCATATTGAGCCTCTGGGCCTCAAAAGCATGGTGAAGCGCGGCTTCCAGTTTGGGTGCATCCTCAGCAAAAATCATAGCGTGAACATCAAATTTAAAAGGAACCGAAGCATCCCCGAGCTCGTCGATGCGGTCCATGGGTTCCAGCCGTCGGGTCATTCCAATTTTATACACGTTTTCTCCAAAAGCCCCTATGTTGGATATCACATACACATAGCCCGCTTTTTGGTTTGCTTCTCTATAGTCAACTTCTTCAAGTTCTTTTCCAAGCTTTTCCAGCTGCTCTTGGAACAATGCCATTTTATCTTCAAGGTCTGCCCTCTTCACATCATCTTTCTCGGCATTAAGACGCTCTCGCGCCTGCTTTAGGGCAATTTCATAATGCTGCTTGTCTTTGGCGATTTTCTGCCGGGCTTCTTCAATTTCTTTTTTGAGCTTTGCCTGTTCACGGAGTTCTTCACGTAACCTGCGCTGTTCCTCCTTCTCTTCCTGCTTCTTTTGCTGATATTCATAGGCAAGATGAAGTTCATCAAGCTTGAGCTGCAAATAGCCCGGAGTGATGGAAACGTCCATCATGCTTCCCAGTTTGGAAATAGCATCGCGAGACGCATTGATTCTTTGAATTCCTGAATCAACATTGTTGAACTTGATCTTATCGATGATTTCGTCGCATTCGGTATTAAAGGCGCGAACAAGCAATTTCTGCATGTCGGCAACCATTTTCCGGCCTTTGGCAAGGTTGTTGTTGACTCTCCAGGTAGTGGAACCAGTCGCGGCAGTCTTGCTTCGAATCATTTCCTTCTGCTTTGCGCGCACCTCTTGCAGAGCGTTTTTATATAAGTCAGAATTGGCAAAAGAATATTTGGGCTCGTACAGGCCAAACTCCTGCATCAGTATGGCGTCATTCGTTTCCACAAGGTTTTTCTTTGCAGCGCTGATTTCGTTTTGCAGGGCCGTCAGATCAGATTTGAGACCAGCCAGTTTCGATTCACAAAGAGACACTTCCTGCTTGGCTTCGGCAAGCCGCTTTTGCGCCGTCAAAGTATCCCGCATTTCGGGCGTCAATTGTGCCTCGAGAGCGGCAATTTGATGTTTTAGCTGCTGGTTTTCGCGCGACTTAAAAAGATTTCCGATTCCACCGCCAGACTTCCGATTTAATCCGGCAGAAACATCCTGGGCGTTCATGAAGTGTGCTCCGGGGTTTCACTGGAATGGGAAACACCTTTCTTCTTTTTGCTGCCCTTCCAGAAAAAATATACCGCAAGCGCTGCGAACAAAGCGGCAACGACCCATTGGGCAGGAGTCGCATATTCCGGTTCTGTTGTTGCTGCAACAATAATTCCGGCTACAGTCATTACGCTGCAGATCCCTCCTCCGATCTTCCACCCCATTGTGTTACCTCCTCTACGCCGGACACTACCGGCTATTTATTAAATTTACAGTTTAATTACGTTTTGAACCACTAATCCCAATATCTTTATCTGAGATTTTCGCAAGTCATAAACTTGCATCTGGTGCTCAGGATTGAGACTTTGAGGCAGTAAGGTGACTGTATCTCCATTGCGGTAGTATTTTTTGACAGTGGCATCATTGCCATTTACCATAACGATGGCAATTTGGCCATTTTCTACTTCATCCTGCTGTCGAACGATGAGTAGATCGCCCTCGTTGATGCGGGCAGCGTTCATGCTGTCACCGGCGACACGTAGAGCGTAATAGGTGCCCCCGCTATTGAGCTCGGTATAGGTGTAACCTTCAATGTTTTCTTCGGCAAAAAGCGGCTTACCGGCTGAAATACGGCCCAGAATGGGAATTCGGTGTGTGGGGTGATAAGGAAAGATTTCTGAGATTTTCCTTATAGATGGGTCATTAATCCACCCCATTAAATAAGCAGGAGTTGTGCTCAAAGCCTTGGCAAAAGCTTCAATTTTAGATTGAGGGATATCGTTTTCACCAAGTTCTATTTTGTTAATGGAAGAGCGAGACTTATATCCCATTCTCTTTGCCAATTCTTCCTGTGAAAGACCGAGCTCTTCTCGGCGGGATCGAATTCGTTGACTGATTTCGGACATTGTAACTTCCTCCTTTTTGAAATATAACATAGCGTAAATTGAAAATCAACTAAAGTTGGAGAAATAATCAAAAAGTGTTGACTTTAAATACACTAAATGGTATGCTTGTGTTGTAGATTTTAAATATACGAAGGGAGGAAAAAGGATGACAGATACTCAAGCGTTGCGAGCAGCAATAAACAATCGAGGGCTTAAAAATAAATATGTTGCTGCGCAAATGGGACTTTCTTCATATGGCCTACGAAAAAAAATCGAAAATGACAGTGAGTTTAAAGCAAGTGAGATTATGAAGCTGTCCGAAATCCTTGACTTATCGGTAGAAGAAAGAGAAGCCATTTTTTTTGCGTGACTAGTAGATTTAAAATCTACTACCGTTAAGAGCTTTCGGACTAAAAGAAAGGAGCAACTTATGAACGAACATCAAATATATATCGACGTCACGCAGATCCCCGCCCACGTGCGGGACGTTCTCGCTGCGGAAACCCTGGGCATGATTCGGCGGTGGCTGGCGCGTGAACGCGAAAAGGAAAAAACGAAGGAGGAGAACGGCAAATGACCACGCAGGCAATGGGCATCCTGCTGTGGATCCTGGGACTGTTGGCCGTAGGATTTGCGGCGGGGGTAACGGCAGGCTTGTGGCTCTGCCGACGCTGGCGACGCAAGAGGGAAGGATGGAACAAATGAGACGCAGATGTAATGGTAAATTCGAGCGCCACGGCGGCGATCTTGTCCGGACAGAGCCTGCTTGTCCGGCTTACTACAAGGCACGGCAGGGCGATCACCTGGGCGGGTGGATCAAGTGCGAGGACACAATGATTCGTGTCGCATCTCCTTCGGCGCCTGGACGCGAGCTGCAGCCCTTCGCGCCCTACTGCATGGCGACGCCAAACGCACGAAAGATTGGCAATCCGGCAGACTGGTCGGGGAGAACGCCGCCGTGGTGTCCGCTCAACAAGGAGGGGAAATGACAATGACAATGACAATGAAGAGGCAAGTGATCGTAATCGACCCCGACGCAGGCGCAGGGCTGATCAATTGCGACCCAAAAACTGGGACGCTGGCGCTTGGAGAGCTGCAGAAGCTGGTAGGCGGTCCGATCGAGACAGTACCCACCATGCTGTCGGATGGATGGGCCCGGGAAGACGGAGCCCGCGTCGTCATGATCGTCAATGAGGAGGGCCGGCTGCTCGGTCTGCCGCACAACGGAATTGCAAGCCTCATAGCCGCCTTCGGGGTTGGGCCCATTGTTGGCCCAGCGGTGATCATGGCAGGCCTGGGAGACGAGCTGATCGGCTTGTTGCCTGGCGCGGCAAAGCGCATCAAAGCCGAATGGCTGGGCGAAGGTGTTAAAGAATGACAAAATACACCTTGCGCTGCACCGTCTGCGGACGTGACTGGGCGGTGGACAAGCAGACTTATTTTGCCCCGCCGCCGGAAGGCTACCGCTGCCGGTGCTGCGTATGCCGCGCGGCCCGGCCCGAATGGCGGGATCTGAGTTTGGACGAGCTCCACGCCATACGGCGCGGGATAGAAACAGAACTCCGTGCCCTGGACGCGCACACCGCCCGCCACGCGGCGTTGTTTGCCGGCTGGCTGGAGCTCGACGGGCTGATCAGCGCAAAAGGCGGCGCGGAATGAAGCGGAAGCCCAACGCCGCTGCGATCGCCCGGGAAGAGCTTGTGCGGCAGCTCGCCCGCGGGATGGTCCGCAACGAGTGCCTGCCGGGCATCGCCGCCCGCCTGGGGATGACGCCGGCCCAGGCCCGCGACCTGATCTTCGAGACCCACCGGGCAGGAGAATGGAGCCACGCGCTGCGCGCGGCGGCAGAAGAAAAAAACGCATGAACCCACCGGCTGCAAAACCGCCCGACCATGGGCGGTTGCGGCCTTGTAAATGGTATTACCAATTCGACCAAAGAGAGGTGTGGGAATGAACAAGCGGGAGCGCCGGCAGGAACGGGCCTACCTGTCCGCCATGGGCGGCATCTTCGAGCAGCCCGGCGCGCCCACGGACGCGCAGTCGAAGGAGGTCAGCCACTACGCCGTGAAAGTTACCGAGGCCGGCCTGATGATCGACGCGGAGTGCTTCCCTGTGTGGTCGAACCGGGCCGCCCGCCGCAAAGCCAAGGCCGCCGCCACCCCCGAAGCGCAGCGCCGCCTGAACGCCCGCAACACCAAGAAGTACATCACGCAGCTGGTGCACCAGAACTTCGACGAACGCGACCTGTGCCTCACCCTGACCTTCGACCCCGTCCACTACAGCGGCAGCCCGCCCACCAAGGAGGTCAAAAAGGCCCTGGCCAAATATTTAAAAGTCGTGCGGCGGGAGCGGAAGCGCGAAGGGCTGGGCCCCCTGAAGTACCTGTATGTGATCGAAGGCGGCGACTTCTCTGAACGCGGCCGGAAGCGGGTGCACATCCACATTGTGATGAGCGGCATGGACCGCGACGAAGCCGAACAGCTGTGGGCTTACGGCCGGGCAAACACCCGGCGCCTGCAGCCCAAAGAAGGCGAGGGCCTGAGCGGGCTCTGCGTTTACATGACGAAGACCCTGCCGGAGGCCAACCCCCAGCGCCTGCGCCGCTGGGGCCGCTCGCGCAACCTGGAAGAACCCGTGGTGCGCTACCCCGCGCACCGGCTTTCCCGCCGCCGCGCGGCAAAGCTGCTTGCAGACCCCGAGGAAGCGCGGGAACGGCTGGAAGCGAGCTTTCCCGGCTACAGGGTCAGCGGCGAGATCGAGTGCTACCGCTCCGATTTCGTGGGCGGGGTGTACGTGCGCGCCAGGCTGTTCTGGTGGGGCGTGAGCGGCACCAGCCAGCGCTTCGGCGCGGAACTGACAGAGGATTGGGAGGAATGACATGATCAGGCTTTGCCGGCTGAAAAAATGGGCCCCGCGCAAGCGCGTTTGCCAACGCCAGCGGCTGTGCTGCTGCTTTTGCGACCTGCGGGAGACCTGCGGATCCCCGGTAAAATGTGAAAACGACGCCAGCCGCTGCGGCTGCGCAGAAGACGACGAAACAACGCTGCTGGAATGGGAAATGAACCAATACAAGCTGGGCACGCTGGAGCCGGTAACGGTGGGCGAAACAGCGTTTTACGGGAAAGGCGTGGAAGCGGAAGAAGCGGAATACCGAGTGATCCAGAGCCGGGCCACCGGCTGCTTTCGGGCGGCGCGGTACATCCCCGGGGGAGTGGGCTGGAAAATGGCCCCCTACTTCCCATGGCAGCGGACCTATGAAGAAGCCAAACACCGGCTTGCCCGGCACGCGGCGCGGCACGGCCTGCGGAGGGCACCATGAGCGGCCGCAAGGGAAAACGCACCCTGACGGTAAAGGTATCGCCCCAGACTGCCTGGCACCTTGCCCGCCTGGCAGAGGAGCAGGGCGCGAGCATGGGCATGGTGATCGACCGCCTCATGGCCGATGCGCGCCGCCGGCAGAAGCCGCCGCTGCCCCGGCCGGTGATCATTGACGTGCAAGTCCGGAGGGAGGATGAAAAATGAAACATCGGGAAATCTTGGCTTATGCGATCCGGGCCTATGGCGAGCAGCGGCAGATCGACAAGGCCGTTGAAGAAATGGCCGAGCTGACCGCCGCGCTGCTGCACTACCGCGAGCGGGGAGGCTCAGCGGACCCAGTGCGGGAAGAGATCGCCGATGTTGGGATCATGCTCGATCAGCTGACCTTGATCTTCGGCGGGGTGGATCCATTCAGAGAACGAAAAATCAGCCGGCTGCGGGAGCGGCTGGGCTAGGAGGATGTGGAATGACCGCAATCGAACTGCTGAAACGCCACCGCTACCGGCTGCTGCGCCTGTCGAGCCTTCGGTCCCGGCTGGATGTGCTGCGCGGTGCGCCCAAGGCGCCGGCGCTGACCGGGATACCGCAAGGCAAGGGCCTGTCCGGCGACCCAACGGCCGGCGCGGCCGAAAGGATCCTTGCCCTGGAAGCGGAGCTCGCGGCCGAGATCGCCGCCGCGGAGGAAGAAGCCCGCGCGGCGGAAGCGTTGCTTACTATGCTGCCGGAGCAGCAGGCAGCCGTGCTGCGGGCGCGGTACATCGATGGCATGAGCTGGAAGCGCGTGGCGCGGACGCTGCATTATTCGATACGGCATTGCAGCAACATTCATGCTGCAGCTCTGCGACGGCTTGAAAAAGAGTGCCAACTATTTCCTCTTTGACTGTGGTATGTTGGCAGTGTGAAAATGTTACACCAAATGACTTCTTTCTGGGTCGCAAGTTCCGTGATAGTATAGTAGCTAAAAGGAGGAACTTGCACTAATGTTGGCTAAGATGATGCACAGTGGCTTTTTTGTGCATGAGCAGTTGGATGTAGACAAACCGATTTATCACTGCATCAAACAAAATTATCTGGAAGATCTCTTTTGTAGACGGGCCCTATACTTACGCAGAGTGATCGAATGGGAAGACACATGGGAAAACCCGTCTCGCTACTTACAGGCACCGCAGGATAATCCAGAGAAGCAGAATGAATTATTGAATCTTGACTCAAGAATTTGTCACGAAGTCGATGACAACAACCTTTTCGGCATGTGCTGGACAGACACGGTAGATTCTGACGCGTTATGGCGGATTTATTCAGGGCCCGACAAAGATGGGCTCGTCATCGAAACGACGCCGAGGAAGCTGTTTCAATCGATTGATTTCTCGTTTCGCAACAATAGATACGCTGACGGATTTATAGGTCCTGTTCGGTATGAACAATTGAACCTTCCTGATGGAGAGTGCTTTTTTGACGTGGAGTCCCAGCGATATCCGAGAAACATGGTATCGCCCTTTATAAAGCGCAAAGCTTTTGAACACGAACGCGAAATCCGTTTTTTGATTTATGCGCCGATGCATTGGAAAACAATTAATCCAGATAGCACATTGACGTTAGCAGAGGACGGAAAGGGAGCCTATCTTCCCTTAAGCAACTTAGATTTTATCCATAGGATCATTGCTGACCCACGTTTGAATGAGGATAAATTCCTTACTCTTGTGAAAGATTTGAGGTGTTATAACAAGCCTATTGAAAAATCAACTTTGTACGATACTCCGGGAACGATCTACGAAATTTTAGCCTCTTCGGGCGCGGAAAGCATGGGCAGGCTGAAAGGCGCAAAACGATGGATTGGCAATGACTTTATAGTGTCAAATAAATAGTTTGTTGAAGGGGCGTTGCACGCGCTCCTTTTTTGCGGAAGGAGGTGAAGCCCATGGCAGGAAACAAGCAAAATCTAACCAAAAGAAACAAACTGTTTTGCGAAGAGTATTTGGTTGATTTAAACGCTACGCAGGCCGCCATCCGCGCGGGGTATTCGCCGGAATCGGCGGGCAGCATCGGCCACGAATTATTGAAAAAACCTGAAATCCGCGCGCGCGTAGAGAAGGCACTGGCCGAACGCTCCCGCCGGACGGGCGTCACCGCAGACCGCGTGCTGCAGGAACTGGGCAAAATCGCCTTCGTCAACCCGATCGACCTGATCGACACGGATACGGGTATGGTGCGCGCGGATGCCAGCCGGGAGGATACGGCGGCGATCGCATCCGTCCGGGTGAAGGTGATCCACAGCGAAGACGGCGAAGGCATTGAGCGCGAGGTCAGAATGGCCGACAAGTTGAAAGCGCTGGAACTGTGCGGTAAGCACCTGGGAATGTTCAAGGACAGCCCGGACAGCGCCGCGCCTGTAACGGTGGTGATCAACTATGATTACGGAGACGAAAGTTAAAATCAACACGGCGGCGCGGTTCAATCCCGTCTTTCGCCCTGTCAATGAGTGGCGCGGCAGATACCGCATCCTAAAAGGCTCTGCGGGCAGTGGGAAGTCCGTCAACATCGCGCAGGACTACATTGCCAAACTGTCCGACCCTTCTTATGCCGGCGCGAACCTGCTGGTTGTCCGCAAGATCGAGGAGACCAACCGGGACAGCACGTTCGCGGAGCTGCAGGCGGCGATCTATCGCATGTTTGGACCTTTTGCCGAGCGGGCGTGGAAAGTCAATCTGAACCCACTGGCGCTGGAATGCCGAATCACTGGGAACCGGGTCATCTTCCGGGGCGTGAAGGACCAGCGCCAGCGCGAGAAAGTAAAGTCCATCACATTCAAAAATGGCAAACTGGTGTGGATCTGGTGCGAAGAAGCGACCGAGCTGCTGCCAGAGGACGCAGACATTCTCGACGACCGCCTGCGTGGCGATCTTGCAGGCATCAACCCCAACCTGTACTACCAGATTACGATGACCTTCAATCCGGTCAGTTCGATGCATTGGATCAAGGCCCGGTATTTTGACCGCACAGACCCGGACGTGCTGACGCATCATTCCACATATCGCGATAATCGGTTTATCGATCCTGCTTATTACAGGCGCATGGAGCGCCGCAAAATCGAAGATCCGGAAGGTTATCGAATTTATGGCCTGGGCGAATGGGGAGAGCTGGGCGGCCTGATTCTGACGAACTACGAGATCCACGACTTCCCGACCGCACGGAACTGCTTCGATGCCTTTTATTATGGCCAGGACTTCGGATACAACCACGCGAACGCCATCCTGGGCGTTGGATGGAAGGATGGAGAACTGTACATCACATCGGAAGTGTACTGCTTTGAGAAGGACACCGGCGAGATCATCGGCATGGCAAAAAGCGCAGGCATTGACCCAAAGACTGAAATGTGGTGCGATTCGGCGGAACCAGACCGGATCAAGACCTGGCAGAAGGCTGGCTTCCGTGCCCGCGCAGTAAAAAAGGATCCGGGCAGCGTGAAGGCGCAGATCGACTTTTTGAAGGGGCGGAAGATCCACATTCACCCCTCCTGCGTGAACACGATCAAGGAAGCGCAGCAGTGGAAGTGGAAAAAAGACCCAGCAACGGGACTCTACATAGATGAGCCTGTCGAGTTCATGGACGACGCCATGGCCGCGCTGCGCTACAGCGTAGAGCGGCTGCGGCGCGGCCCGTCCATTTCGATATTGAAGTGAGGTGAGCGAATGGAATACACTGCCATGGACCGGATCAACCTGGTGCTTGCGGACCCAGAAAACGCGCCCATGACCATGGCGCAGATCATAAGCGAGGAGATTCGGGAATTCCGGCGCTCGCCTGAGTACGCCATCATGCTGGAAGCGGAAGCCTACTACCGCAACCGTTCAAGCGTGCAGCAAAAGACCGTTGACCTTCGCAGCCGCTCCAACACGAAAATAGAGCGCCCCATCCTGAAGAAGCTGGTCGATCAGAAGGCGAATTACCTGCTTTCCAAACCATGGACGGTCGACACGCAAAACGCAGCATACGGCGAAGCCCTGAACGGCGTCTTCGACCAGACCTTCCGCCGAAAGATCAAAAGCCTGGGGAAGGGCGCTGTAAAGTCCGGCATTGCCTATTTGCAACCCTATTTCGACAGCCAGGGCAAACTGGCGTTCCTTCGACTGCCCAGCACCGAAGTGGTGCCGCTGTGGGAGGACGCCGAGCACACGCAGCTTTCGGCTTTCATTCGCTTTTACGACCAAACCGTGTATACCGGAATGCGCAAGCACACCATCACACACGCTGAATTCTGGTGGCCGGGCGGGGTGCAATACTACAAAACCGACCTGTTCTCCGGCGCGGGCGCCGGCGATTTTTACGTGGACAAAGAACACGGAGAGGAAAGCAACGACTGGACGGAGCCGCACTTTACAGTGGGCGGCAGGGCCTACAACTGGGAGGCCCCTCCCCTTTTGTGGCTCAAGTACAACGAGGAAGAGCTGCCGCTGCAGTACTTCATAAGGGATCTGATAGACGACATCAACTGGCAAAACAGCGTGACGGCCGACGTCCTTCGTGACGTGGCAAAATTCATTTACGTGCTGCGAAACTACGGCGGCGCGGACCTCGGGGAGTTCCTAAAGGATCTCAAAGATCACCTTGCGATCAAGGTGGATGCCGACGGCGGCGTGGACAAACTGACGGCCGACCTGAACATCGACGCCGTCATGGCCTTCCTGGACAACGAGCGGCGGGATATTTACGATTTTGCGGCGGCGGTCGACACCAAAGACCCAGAGCTGGGGAACGCCAGCGGAACGGCGATCAACTTCCGGTATATGGACCTTGATGCCGACTGCGCGGCGCTGGGCAGCGAGCTGAAAGACACGTTTCAACGGCTCAAGCTTTTCCTGGATGTATGCTTCCAGATCACCGGCAAAGGAGATTTTACGGAAGAGGATTTTGACATTATCTTCAACATGGACATGCCGGTCAACGAGACCGACGTCATCACCAACGCCCGCAACAGCGAAGGGTTGATCTCCAGCCGGACCATCCTCAAAAACCATCCATGGGTGGAAGACGCAGAAGAGGAGCAGGAGCAGATCGAGAAAGAAAAGCAGCAGGCCATGGAGAGCTTCGGCGCGGGACTGTTCGACGGCAGCCTGGCGGCGGGGCGCCGCAGCGCAGAACCCCAGGACCCCGATGCACAGGGTGAACTGAATGCAGCGGGATAAGGAATACTGGGCGAACAGGGCGCGGCAGCGGGAACGGGAAGCCTATGAGCGGGGCAACAAGCTCACGGAGTCGATGTTCAAGCACTATGATGCCGCGGCAAAGGCCATCCGGCGGGAGATCCACGATTTTTACACCAAGTATGCCGGCAAATACGGCCTGACCTACGAGCAGGCCATAAAACTGCTGAACAAAAGGGAGTTCCAGGAGTGGCGGGCGGACCTGGGCGCTTACGTTGAGCGGATCGCCCGTGAAGCCGATCCTGTTGTCAAAGAGCTGCTGATTGCTCACCTCGACGCGCTGTCCACCAATAGCCAGATCTCTCGCCTGGAAGCCTTGCTGGGGCAGATCGACCTCAAGCTCAACGAGTTGTGGGAGCGAGGCGTGACGGAGATGCAGGCAGAGTTCGGCGAGGAATTCGAAGAAGGTTACTACAAAAAGGTCTACGATATCCAGTCGCGCGCCGGGTTCATCGGCGAATTTGTGAAAATCGACGAGGAAATGGTCGAAGAGGTGCTCTCCTACCCTTGGTCGGGAGCGATGTTTTCCGATCGCCTGTGGCAGAACAAACAGGCGCTGCTCTTCCAAGCGCGCTCGACCATTACCCAAGGCGTGATCCAGGGGAAAAGCATTGCAGAGATGTCCAAAGAGCTCTCGGACAGACTAGGGCAATCCTACAAGGCTGCCGAGCGGCTGATCCGCACCGAGACGGCGCATTTCCACGGGGAGTCGGACAAACTGGCCTACAAAGCCGCGGGTGTACAGGAATACGAGTTCCTTGCCACGCCGCAATACAGGACCTGTCCGGTCTGTGGCGCGCTCGATGGCGAGCATTTCGCCTACGACGACGCCAAAGAAGGCGTGAACTTCCCGCCCATCCACCCCAATTGCCGTTGCGCTACGGTGGAGTACGACCCGGAGGACGCCCTGGATTGGAAAAACTCCGGGAAGCCCATGCCCAAGCGAATGACCTACAAAGAATGGTATGCGCAGGAGGTGGCCGCGCACGGCGAAGGGTATGTTGAACGGGAACGGAAGAAGCTTTATAATCAAACGAGAGATGAAGAGCAGTTTGAAAGATATGTTGACCGGCTGGGCGAGGATGCACCGAAAGCTTTTGAAGAATTCCAGAGGATAAAATATAGCAAACCTGACGAATGGACGGCTCTGAAAGAACATTATTCTTATAAAGGACGTGTTCCAGAAGCGAGCAAAGCAGATTGGGAAACAGCTAAACGAATCAAGGAGACGGGTATCAACGGAACGGTTCGAGTGCCTGCTCAAAAGATCGAGACCGCGTCTTTGGAATTTTTAGATTCCCATGCTTTGCGGCACGGCGTTACAGTGGAACAGGCGCGAGAATATGTAAGGACAGCCAAGTTTTCCATTACCCGCCGCAGATGGGATGGAACAAAAACGAATTATTATTCCGCGGACGGCGCGGTCTACATCAACGAAGACGGGAAAATCAACACCGCTTTTTCACACAAAGAATTCGACGCAAAAACAAAGTCAACTATGGAGGCATATGACGGATGAAAACGGTAGAGTGTCCTGTGACCGGCGGAAAGGTCGACGGTGATACCTGTTTCCGCATCGTGCTGGTTGTTGACGGCGAAGCGCCACAGTCAGTACTTCCAGACGGAATTGTTTTGAGTAAACCTTTGCAAAAGGCGTGTCGGGAATGCCCCTATCATGCCGACCTTGACGAAGAACAATAAAGAATAATGATTCAACGCCCGCCTGGGCGTTTTTTCATGCCCAAAGCTGCGCCCGCCCGGCGAACCGGCGGGCCCGCAAAGCGTGTGGAAGTCACGGTAAACACAGCGGAAAAGAAAGGACGGAAAGATGATCACTGAGAGCGTGAAGACCCTGCTGGGAGAAGAACTGACGAATCAAGTAGAGGCCGCCCTGAAGGGAAAGGGCAAGGACGGAAAGGACGTGGATCTGGTCGTCGGAAACGACGGCACCTTTGTTCCCGCCGAAAAATACAACGGCGCCAACAGCGGCAAAGCCAGCGCGGAAAACGCCCTGAAAGCCGCCGCCGAAGCCCTGAAGGCGATCGGCGGGTCCGGCGACCCGGCGAAAATCGCCGACGACGTCAAGACCGCCCAAACCGCCATTGAAACCCTGCAAACCGACCACCAGGCGGAAATCGCGCGCATCCAGAAGAACACCGCCCTGCGGTTGGCCCTGGCGGATAAAGTACACGACCCGGCCGACATCATCCCTCTCCTGGACTTGGACAAAATCGAAGTCGACGGCGCGGGCGCGCTGAAAACCGACGTAGAAAGCCTGCTGCAGCCCTACAAGGAATCGAAGGCGTACCTGTTCAAGGCCCAGGGAAAGAACCCTGAGATCAAGGGCGCAAAGCCCGCAGACCCCGGCGCACGGCAGGAACAGGCGCAAAGCCCCGGCCCCGTCGTGATCTGACCCACAACAAAAAGGAGGAATACCCATGGCAAGAACCAAGGCGCTCAGCCTGCTGCAGGACAGCTCTACAAAAGTCGATCTTGCAGAGCTCTCCAATCTTGTGATTGCAAACATCCAGAAAGAGACCCTGTCTGCCGGGCTGAAATCCCAGTCCTACACCGGAAACCCGGCGACCGGGGCTGTGGAATATAAACGCTTCCGAAACAGCGCCAGCCAGGCGTATGGTACCGCCAGAGCCGCCGGCAAGGGCGAAGCGATCACCGTGCCCCCCACCACCGTCAATTTGGACACCCACCGCGAGATCGTCGAGGAAGCTGCGAAGTTCGACCTGGACACCTTCGGCGTCGGCAACATCATGGCCCGGCGTGCTGACAACCACGTCGATACCGTGGCGGCCGAGCTGGACGCCGCCTTTTTCCTGTGCGCGGCCAATGAGGGGACTGCCTTCACTACCACCGAAACAGACATCGAAGCCCAGGTTGAAGCCCTGATCCAGACGCTGGAAACCGTGAAGAACGACTACGTCCGCGGTGTGCCCCGCAACATGATCCGCTTGGTGCTCGACCCCATGACTTACGGCAAGCTCCGCACCTACCTGGACAAGAACACCAGCAACGCCAACGTGGACACCGCCGCCGAGGACTTCGCCCTGTTCCACGGCGTCCGGGTCTATTCTTCCATCAACCTTCCCGTGACCACCGAAACCGTCGAAACCACCAAGACCAAGACTACGACCTATCACATGATCGCCATGATCGAGGGAGCCGTGGCGCAGCCGGCTGTGATTTATCCTTATGCCCAGCCAGAGAAGATCCCGCTTTCGAATGATTTCGGCATCTCGATGTTCTTCGACTACGGCACGAAGGCCTTGACCCCCGACCTGATCTTCACCTACTCTACCAGCGTGACGAGTGAATAAGGAGATTGGAATGAAGTTTATCAACGTGCGTACAGGCGTCCAGCTGGAACCGAAAAACGCGATGGTTGCCGAACAGCTTGAAAAGAGCCTGGATTACCGGAGGCTGGAGAAGCCGGCAGAAAACGAGGGAAAAGAGCCCGAAGGCGAACAAAAGAACGAGGGAAAAGAGCCCCCCAAACGGGGAAAAACCACGGAGTGAATGGGTGAAAGGCGGTGCGGCATGCTGCAGCAGATCTTAACTTCCCTGGAAGGGCTGACGGACCTTGAACAGAAGGAGGTCCTGCGCGTGCTGATGGCAAAGGACAGCCGCCTGGAAAAGGTCAAGGCTCTGTTGGGCATCGAGGGCGAAGAACAGGATGAGATCCTGGCGTTTGTTATTCAAACGGTCGAGGATCTCATCCTCGCTTATATCAATTGGGAGGCCCTTCCCGCCCAGCTCGAAAACGCGTTGATCGTCATGTGCGTGAGTTACTATAAGGCGGCTGGCCTGGGGACTGTTCAAGCCGCTGTCGGCGCGGTTACGTCGGTTAAGCGCGGGGATGTGCAAACCTCCTTTGCGAATTCCGCGGGGTCTTCCGGATCGGCATCAACCTTTAATCTCGGCGCGGATGGGAGCGATTTTTTCGGCTGGCGTACGGTGCTGAACGGTTTTCGGAAGTTGAGGTGGTAGCATGTTTGGGAATCCTGCCGCGGAGCGGGTGGCGGTCGAACAGACCTACGAGGATATCGCGGCAATCAGCCGGAGTGAGCCTGTAACGGGTGAAAACAGCATCACAAAGGCAGTTCCTGCCGTGGTGTATGAAAGGGTGATCTGCGCATTGTCTTACTCGGGCGGCGACAGCAGCCAACAGACCAAGGCGCAGAATGAGATCGAATACGATGCTGTGGTATTTGCGGCTCCGGAACTGATCGTACTGCCGGGCGACAAGATCGCTCTTCGAAGGTTTGGCCGAACAGATCTAAATGGCAGGATGCTGAATTTTGTGGTCGTCGGACGGCCGGCATTGTACGCGACCCACCAGGAGATCTGCGTGAAGGAGGTTGCGCTGGCATGACTTTAAATGATTTCCTTGAAGCCATTGCGGCGAAGCTGACGGAGATCTGGCCGGAACGGCTGGTTTATGTAGACGAGATTCCCAAAGACGCCGACGGGCAATTCTTCGTGGGAATGATCTCATCTGCGCAGGAAAAGCACCTCGACCGGCGTTACCGAAGATCGCTTCAGTTTGAGATCCTCTATTTTCTCCAGGCGGGTGAGACCATGGCGTTTCAGTCCTGGGCCGAGAGGATGTACGACGAGTTTGAGACCTTGACTGTGTGGGAGGCCGAAGGGAAGACCCGCTTGGTGAGATTGACCAATGCGGAGGCCCGGCCGAATGAGAACGCCCGCGTCTACCAGTTTACCTTCGACGCCGGCTTCTTCTTTGTCGTAACGCCTGCAGAACTCCCCGTTATGGAAACGCTCGAACAATCGGAGGAACTGAAATAATGACAACAGCAAAGAAAGAGAAGGCGGCGCCCGTGGAGGTGTCGGCTTTTACGAAAGAGCAGCTTGTCAGAGCAAAAACACTTGGTTTGCCCCGTGATGCCGTTGCGGCTGTCTTGAAGGATGGGCAGACCTACACGAAGGATCAGGCGGTTGACCTGGTCCTTGATTATTTGAAAAGAGAGGTGTGACCATGCCTGTAGGCGGCGGAACCTTTACCGTACAAAACAAGATCCTCCCCGGCGCGTACATCAACTTCGTCAGCCTGGGGAGCGTTGTTTCGATGGGCGCGCGCGGTGTTGCCGCGCTGCCGCTCGAGCTGAACTGGGGCCCGGAAAACAAGGTGTTTACGATCACCTCGGAAGACTTCAACAAAAACGCCATGACCCTGCTGGGCT
Organism: uncultured Christensenellaceae bacterium; assembly: GCA_944384305.1. Classification (GTDB taxonomy): domain Bacteria; phylum Bacillota; class Clostridia; order Christensenellales; family CALWSW01; genus CALWSW01. The sequence continues at coordinate 26,824 of CALWSW010000003.1, read as the reverse complement.
ACGACCCCACGGCGGCCGGAGTCCTGCTCATCCGCGAAGCGCTCAAGCGAGCCCGCACGCTGCTGGTGTACCGGGTCAATTCCGGCGGTACGAAAGCATCGGCATCTGTGGGTGGCATGACCGTGACGGCCGCCGTAGGCGGTACGCGCGGCAACGATATCCGCGTTGCTGTGCTCGCCAACGCAGACGACGAAAATGCCGTAGACGTCGTGACCTATCTTGACGGCATGACGATGGACACGCAGACCGTGCCCAAAGCCGGCGGCGCGGCAAGCCTGCAGGCGAACGACTTTGTCACCTTCGGCGCGGCAGAGACGCTGACGGTTGCAGTTGCGGCCGCGCTTTCTGGCGGCACGAACGGCACGGTCAACGGCGCCGCCCACACGGCGGCTCTGAACGCCTTCGAAGTGGAATCCTTCAACGTGATCGGCTACCCGGGCGACGACGATACCACAAAAGCCCTTTACGCGACTTTCGTGAAGCGCCTTAGAGACGATGAAGGCAAGAAGATCGTCGGTGTGCTGTACGATTACAAGGCCGACGATATCGGCCTGATCAACGTCAAAAACGGCGTTGTGCTCACCGACGGGACCACAGTGCCGGGGCCGCAGGCGGTCGCTTGGGTGACGGGCGCGTCCGCCGGCGCAGAGGTCAACGAGAGCCTGACGAATACCGCCTACGACGACGCTGTGGATGTGGATATCAAGTACACGAAGTCGCAGTTCGAAGCGGCGATCACCGCCGGCGAGTTCGTTTTTTACGCCGACAACGGCCGTGCGCGCGTGCTGACTGATATCAACAGCCTGACGACCTTCGGCGGCGGAAAAACGCAAGATTGGACCAGCAACCGCGTGATCCGCGTGCTGGACGGCTGGGCGAACGACGTCGCGCGGATCTTCGGCGACTCCTACATCGGCCTGGTGACCAACAGCGACACCGGCCGCCAGCTTTTCAAGGCGGACCTTGTGTCCCTGGCCTTGCAGTATCAGGGCATTGACGCCATCAGCAATTTTACGTCGGAAGATATCACCATTCAGCAGGGCAGCGGCAAGCGAGACGTTGCGGTGGACTGTGCCCTGCAGCCCAACGACAGCATGGAAAAGCTGTACATGACCGTGACCGTAAACTGATGGAAAGGAGTTTGAGTGAATGAAGACCCTCAACTCGCCGGATACCATTTCCGGCAAGGAAGGCCGCGCCTACGCGAAGGTCGACGGCAACAACGAAGAACTGTTCTTCGCAAAGACGATTGAAGCCACGATCGAGAAAGCGAAAGGCGAGGTCAAGGCCATCGGCAAGCGCATGACCGGGTACAAAACCACCGGCGGCAGCGGCAGCGGTTCCATGACACTGCATTACCTGTCGCCCCTGTTTCGGAATATGGTAAAGACCTGGAAGCAGACCGGCAAAGACATCTACTTTGACATGGTGATCGAAAACGACGATCAGGAATCCTCCGCCGGTAAGCAGTCCACTCTGCTGATCGGGTGCAATCTGGATTCCGTCGTGCTGGCAAAACTCGACGGCGACAGCGACGATCCTCTTGACGAGGATATCGACTTCACTTTTGAGGATTTCGACATCCTGACCCCTTTTACCAAATTCTGAGGAGGACTCCATGGGAAAACTGCAAGAATTTTTGATGGGAGCAGAACTGGGCGAAGTGCGCACCAAAGTAACGATTGCACCCTTCCCTTTTCCGTTTGAGATCCGTTCGATTACCGAAGCGGAAAATAAAACGATCCGAAAAACCTGCCAAAAGGTGGAGTTCGACAAAAAGACCCGGCGCAAGACCACGGAGACCGACGTCGATCTGTACAACAGCCGGCTGGTTGCTGCCTGTTGCATCGAACCCAACTTCAAGGACGCCGCCCTTCAAGAGAAATACGGCGTTCGCGGAGCCGAAGACCTGATCAACCTGATTCTGAACCCCGGCCAGTACACCGATCTTCTTCTGGCCGTGCAGGAGATCAATGGATTCAGCGACGACGTTAACGATCTGAGGGAAGAAGCAAAAAACTGATCACGGGGGGCGGTGAGGAGGCGGAGGCCGACGGCGAATCGGTCTATGCCCACTACGCCCTCCACCGGCTGAAGATCCTGCCGGGTACGCTGCTGGCCCTTTCCCGGCGAGAACGGGCTTTTATTTACGCCTCCATCGATCTTCAAATAGAGAAGGAAAAGAAAGAAGCCGAAAAGGCAAAACGCCGCAGGGGAAGAAAGAGGAGGTGATCTCTTGCCGGGAGTATCCACGCAGTTCTCGATTCAGGACAAAATGACGGCAAAACTGAATGTGATGATTCAGGAGACAGGGCGGTTAAACAGCGCGCTCGAAGAGACGGACGCTATTTCGGACCGCATCGACCCTGGTGCGCCGTTTGAAGACAGTAGCGCTGGCATCGGAGCAGCCAGCCGCAGGGTCGATCAGTTCAATGATAAGCAGGAAGACGCAGAGCGTGGAGCAAAAAGAGTCAGATCTGCTTGGTCTGGAATTCCTGGCATCATCCGGACCGCCATGGCTGCTTTGGGCGGCAAGCGGCTCCTCGACCTTGCCGACAGCATGACCACCACCCGCGCCCGCCTGGACCTGATGAACGACGGCCTGCAGACCACGGATGAACTGCAGAACAAGATCATGCAGGCGGCCAACCGCTCCCGCGCCTACTTCCAGACCACAGCCGACGCCGTTGCCAAAATGGGCATCATGGCGGGCGACGCTTTTTCGAGCAATGATGAGCTGATCGAATTTGCCGAGCTGATCAACAAGCAGTTTACAATTGCCGGCACATCGGCTTCCGGTATCGACGCGGCCATGCTGCAGCTGACACAGGCCATGTCCTCGGGCGTGCTGCGCGGCGAGGAACTGAATAGCATCTTCGAGCAGGCGCCGACCATCATTCAGACGATCGCCGACTATCTGGGCGTGCCCATCGGGCAGATTCGCGAGATGGCTTCCGAAGGGAAGATCACAGCAACGGTTGTCAAAAACGCAATGTTGGCCTCCGCTGATGAAATCAATGCCAAGTTTGAATCCATGTCCATGACCTTTGCCCAAGCTTGGACGCTCGCAAAAAACGCCCTGCTGGAAGCTTTTACTCCCGTGCTGGAATTCATCGGTTCTATGGCCGGCTGGATCGTTGAAAATTGGTCGGCCATTTCTCCGGTCGTGTACGGCGTGGCGGCGGCGGTGCTGGCTTATGCCGCAGCCACCTGGATCGCCAACGGCGCGGCAACGACCTTCTTTACGACGCTCCTAAAGTCGCCCATTTTTTGGATCGCGGCGGCGATCGGCATCGTTGTTGCAGCCATTTACAGGTGGATCCAGGCTATGGGCGGCATCAAAGCCGCCTGGTTGACCGTCGTGAACGCGCTTCTTACAGCTTGGGACTGGGTCAAGATCGGTTTCATGACGGGCGTGTATTTCGTGTGCAACCTGTGGGACCAGATGCTCCTCGCCTTCCAAACGATCGGCGCGGCCATCCAGAACGCTGTCGGTGATATGAAGGTGGGCGTGCTTTTGATCCTGCAAAGCCTTGTGAACGGCGCCATCGACATCATCAATGCCTTCATTTCGGTGTTGAACGCCATCCCTTTTGTGTCGATCGACGCCATCGAGCACGTGACCTTCGGGACTACGGCACAATTGGAGAACGAGGCAGCCAAGCAGGCGCGCGCGGCCGACCTGGCAGCGTATCAGGACGAGATCGAGGCAAATGCCGCTGAACGCGATGCAGCGCTCGCGAAGATGAAAGCGGATGCCCAGGCAGCTACGGCCGAACGCCAGGCGGAAATCGATGCGGCGCGGGCCGCAGCGGACGCCGCCGGAGAAAAAGCAGAACTAGCCCAGCAGACCGCGGAAGAGCAGACTCAGCCTGAGGTGGATGAGGTTGGCCGGGTTGGAAGCGTCGGTGAGATCGAAGAGGACGTCAACATCGCTGAAGAAGATCTGAAGTTCCTGCGCGATGTTGCTGAAATGCGCTACGTACAAAATTTCGTAACGCTCACCCCAACGGTAGCAATGAATGCCAGCATCAGCGAAAAAGTGGATGTGGACACAGTAGTGCGCGCGATCGAAACACGCCTGGAAACCGAGTTCCAGGCTGCTGCAGAGGGGGTGTATTCTTAATGGCCTATACCATGACCCTGATCGCCAGCGGCGCGGAAATCAGCATTCCCGTCCTGCCGTCAAAATTGAAGGTGACGTCCTCCGGTGCGAACGAGACCGCAACGGTGCTGGAGCTCGGCGAAGTGCTGCTGCTTCGCAAAAAGAAGCTGCGCACGGTAGCGTGGGATGGCTTTTTCCCGGCACACGACGCGCCTTATGTGACGGGCAGGCTGGCCGCGCCCTTGGATGCGGTGCAGGCCATCCAGGCGGCGCGTGACACCCTGAAACCGCTGCGCTTTTTGATCACGGGAACCGACCTGGACATCAATGTGCAGATGGGGGTGGAGGACTTCGACTACGAAGAGCGCGGCGGCGAGCCGGGGGACATCTACTATTCCATCAAGCTCTCAGAATGGAAGGACTGTTCTCCGCGGCGGATCGTGCTCTCTGAAGACAACAGCCAAGCGCAGGCGCAGGAGCCCGAACGCGCCGGCGAACCGGAAATCGCCGAAGAAAAAACCTATACCGTGCAGGCAGGAGACTGCCTGTGGCGCATAGCGCAGAAATTCTACGGCAAAGGGGGAGATTACACGAAGATCTACGAAGCCAACAAGGGCACGATCGGCTCAAACCCGAACCTGATCTACCCAGGGCAGGTGTTCACCATACCATGATCTCCATCCTGTACCAAAACAACGTGACCGGCGAGACGCACGATGTTGCCGCGTTGTGCACCGGCGTGACCTGGACGACCAAGCGGGCCGGCTCCCCCGCCTCCTTGGAACTGACGCTGCTCGCGCACAATGATGTGGCGTGGAACCACGGAGGGATCGTCGCCCTGAAAGAGGACAATGCCGGAATCTTTTACGGCTACGTGGTAAAGATCAGCCAAAACGAAGAGGATGAAGTCACGGTCACGGCGTACGACCAGACCTGGTACCTGAAGAAAAACAAAGAGACCTATGTGTTTGCCGGCAAGCGCGCCGATGAGATCCTGACCCAGATCGCGGCGGACTTTGGCCTGCTGTGCGGCGCACTGGCAAACACGGGGTATGCCATTCCCTCCATGGTCGAAGACGCCCAGACCCTCTTCGACATCGTGCTGAAGGCGCTGGACTACACGCTGGTCAACACCGGCAAGATGTTCGTCCTGTGGGATGATTTCGGCGCCCTGCGGCTGACGGGTGTTACGGAGTCCGTTCAGGATCTGATCATTGGCGACAACAGCCTGGCTACCGGATTCACCCAGGAATCCGAGATCGATTCCGAGACCTACAACGTGATCAAGCTGGTGCGCGACAACAAAGAGACCGGCAAGCGCGACGTCTATTTGTTCCAGGATTCCGGCAATATGGCGCTGTGGGGGACTCTCCAAAACTATGAGGCGGTGGACGAAGAGATGAACGAAGCGCAGATCAAGGAACGCGGCGGGATGATGCTCGAACTCTATAACCGCCCCAGACGGACATTCGAGGTCAAAGCGCTGCTGGATCTTTCCGTGCGGGCCGGGCAGGCGTTGACCATCGAAATCGCAAAGATCGGCGTCAGTTCTTTTTTCATCGTGGAAGAAGTCAGCGCCGACCTCATGAAAGAAACCATGACCCTAAAGCTGAAGGTGGTGTAGTGATGGCGCTTCTTGACACGATGAAAAAGGTCGCCAGGCAGTCGCAGAATGCTTCCGTGCCGGCGGCCTTTTTGTTTGGCACGGTAACGGCGGAAGCCCCTCTGACCATCCGCGTGGACAACCGCTTTGACATTACCGGCGAAGCGATCGTTCTGATGAAGGAGTTTAAGAAAGGGTATTACCCCACCCACCAGCACACCGGATTCAAGCTCCCGGCGCAGACCGAAGACGCTTCCGGCCACGCGCATGATCTGAAAGACGATTATAAGACCAACGATGGCGAGGAATCTGAATCCTACTATGGATTGAAAACAGGCGAGAAGGTCGTGCTGCTGCGCAACGCCGGCGGACAGTCCTTCCTCGTGCTGGGGAGGGTGTGACATGGCATTGATCCCAAATTCAGCCGGAGCGCCCATTGGGCAGGGCATCGAGATCCAGCCGGCGGCCGAACAGCCGACAAAAACCTACAAGGTGAATTTTGATACCGGCCGCGTCGCCGGCTTTACCGACGAAACCGAAGCTATGAAGCAGGCGATCTTCAAGATCCTCTCGACAGAGCGCTTCCATTATTACATCTATTCATGGGACTACGGCGTGGAGTGGAACGCGGTTATGGGGAAAAGTTATGCGGTGTTCGAGAGCGAGATCAAGCGCGTCATAACGGAAGCGCTGCTGGCCGACAGCCGGATCACCGGCACAGCGGACTTTACGGTCGAGCGGCTCGACCGGCGGACGGCGCGGGTCGCGTTCACCGCCAACACCATCTTCGGCAGCATCCACATAGAAAGGACTGTCCAGGCCAATGTATGAGAACATGACCTTCGAAAACATCATGGCGCGCTGTATGGCCAGAATCTCCGCCTCCCTAGACAAGCGCGAGGGTTCGATCATGTACGACGCTGTCGCCCCTGCTGCGGCAGAGCTGGCAGTCTTGTATATTGAGCTGGCCTATCTGCTGGACAGGGCGTTCCCGGACACCGAGACCGGCGAAGACCTGACGAAGAAATGCCGTGAGCGAAGCGTCTTCCGGGTGGCCGCGACCTGTGCAGTCAGAAAAGCGATACTGACGAAAGCCGATGGATCAGGCTGTAACGTACCCATTGGAACACGCTTTTCGGGCGGTGACCTGAATTTTGCAGTTGCGGAAAAGATCACGTCAAGCGAATACCGGGTGACAGCGGAGACGCCCGGCGCGGCCGGAAACGAGTATATCGGCACGCTGTTCCCCATCGATTATGTGCCCGATCTGGCGGCGGCAACACTTTCGGACATCCTTATTCCGGGGGAGGACGAGGAGAGCGACGAGGCGCTGCGCGAACGTTACTTTGCATCGCTCGAGTCCCAGGCATATGGCGGAAATATTGCCGACTATAAAGCAAAAGTCGAATTGTTGCCGGGCGTGGGGAAGGTAAAGGTCATTCCCGTGTGGAATGGCGATATTCGCCCCGCTGAACTGATTCCCCCGGAGGGGACGGAATCTTGGATGACATCTGTGGAAGCAGCGGACGCAATCAAAGCATGGCTTGCGAAAGTTTATGCTGCGGCTGCGGACGGGAAGCTGACGGTGGGCGGCGCGGTCCGCATCGTATTGGTGGACAGCGAATGGTCTGTCCCTTCTGCCGAACTGGTCGCGGAAGTGCAGGAGGCGGTCGACCCGGTGGGGATGAAGGGGGAAGGCGTGGGCGTTGCCCCGATCGGCCATGTCGTTACGGTCGCCGGCGTCGCCGGGAAAACGATCGACATTACCTTTGTGCTGACCTTTTCCGAACCGGCGTCGTGGAGCACTGCGCAAACAGCGGTCAAAGCAGCGATCCAGTCCTATTTCGACGGCCTGACCCAGACCTGGGCGGACAATGACAGCCTGATCGTCCGCGTCAGTCAAATAGAAACGGCCATCTTGAATGTAGAAGGGATCATCGATATCCAGGGCACGACCATCAACGGCGGCACCGCGAACATTCCGCTGGCGGCCGAAGAAATACCAGTGCTGGGAGAGGTGACCAATGGAGCTTAAAGAATATTGGCCGCGATTTTTACAAAATCTGTTCGAGTTCGGCCAAATAGCCGATGCCGAACAGCCGGAGTACGCGCAAGCCGTCCAGGACATCCGGAGCGCACCAGACGACTTTTTCTTGCTCAGCTTATCCGAGTATGGCTGTGAGCGCTGGGAAGCGATCCTGGGTCTTACAGCGGCTCCTGGGGACACATTGGAAGGCCGGCGGGAACGCATCCTGATCAAATACCTCAACCATCTGCCTTACACCTGGCGCACGCTGCTGTCCTACTTGCAGTCGATCGACCCGAAAGCAGGCGCAGTGCTTGAGGATTACCGCATCCAAATCGACGTTGAACTGCAAGGAGATTCGCAGCGGGAGGATCTGCAAGCAACGCTGCAGCAGATGATCCCCGCGAATCTGCTGTGGATCCTGCGCACGGCGATTCGCCAAAAACTCACGCAGCCGGTGCTCATCTGTGCGTCGGGGTTGACGCCCGGCATGGTTACGCACAAACACCAGCCCGGGGAAAGGAGCTAATGTGGCGCGCTATCAATCTACCATTACCGATCAGGGCGCAGCGGCCCTGACCGCTGCCATTGCTGCCGGCGCGCAGCTCATATTGACCAAAGCGGCCGTGGGCGACGGCATCTGCCAGAGAGACCAGGGCGCATTGAGCGCGCTCATCAGCCCGCTGGATGGCGTGGACGCAGAGCTGGGCGAAAAAGAGTATATTGCCAACGTCTCCCCACCTTATATCAAAATACCGGTGCAGATCACCAACGCCCATTTGACCGCACCAGCAGCAGTCCGGGAGATCGGCATTTTCGCCCAGGATGAAGAGCAAGGCGAATACCTGTTTGCCTATGCTTGGCTGGACGGCGGCGACAGCGACAACATTCTGCCCGTGCCAGCGCCAGCGGCGGTTGATTCAGGCGACAGCATCCACCTGCACGAACTCGCGCTGCTGGCGACCAATCAAGAGGATGCTGCCATTACCATCGAAATCGGTGCGGGCAGCTATGTGACACAAACCGACCTGACCGAGTACGCCGCGCCAAAGACCCACACGCACACGACCGACCAGGTCACCTACAACGGCGGCTCGTTGACAGAGGCGCTGCAAGACATGGGGACTGGCGGCGGCAGCATCTGCAAAACCTGCACCATCCCCGCAGAAGGATGGACAGAAGGGGAACCGGAGGACGGGTACTACTGGTTTGAACGCACCGTGACGGATGCCGACGTCGGCGCGGCCGACATGGTGGTGGCGCTGGCAGCCGACATGGGCTCGATCGCTGAAGTGCAGACCATCCACGCCTATATTGAGACGTCGGACGGCTCCTTCCTGCTGCGCAGCGACCGCCAGCACGACGTGGCTATTACCCTGCAATACGAGATCTGCAAGGCGGTGGCTGAAACTTCCGCCGGCGGATCGGAGGTAGAATGATGGCAGGATACCTCTACGGCGGGAACGCCAACCTGTCGCCGCTCGAACAGCCGTACATTTATGGCGTCAAATGGACGAAGGCTTCTGCCTCTTCTACCCTCACGCGCACGGATGACGCGGTGGGATTCTCTTTTACGCCGCAGCGCATCACCGCTTCAGGCACGACTACCGGCAGTTCGAGCTTCGACACACGGCCGATCTACCGAGACATCCGCCGGTGCAACGTAACAAACGGCGTCGTTACGGCTTACGAGGGCGAGCTGGGCTTTACCATGACCCCCGATGTGGGGGATGTGATGGTCGAGATCCCCCGCTTCTATTACAAAGTGACCGACAGCGAAACAGAGCTCGCCATCCGGATTTCGGCCCAGCCCTTCGAGGGCGCAGAAGTCTCCCCCCTGCACCGGCCGGTGCCAGGGAACGAACAGGGAGAGGAAAAAGCATACGTCAGCGCTTACTTTCTGGATAAAGAAGGCCGTTCTTCCGGCGCGCCCGCGGCCAAGTCCACGTCAATCTCCCTGCCCACGACATGGCCGAACGGCGAGCGCGGCAGCGGCTGGGTCCCTTCTGGCGCTATGACCTGGGCGACCATCCTTCTCTTGTACCTCGTCGAAGTCGCCGACTGGAACAGCCAGACGGCGGTGTGCAGCGTCGGGCTCCATACGGGCACTGACATCAACGGCAAGTCCGGCGCCCTGGGCTACCACTCGGGCGGCAGCGAGGTCGAGGGCTGGTGCGTTTACAGGGGGCTCGAAAACCTGTGGGGCAAAACCCCCACCGCCCTTTGGGGTACGCTGGCTTTTGAGACTACGAACCTGCTCTACAAGGAAAGCCCCTGGAACGACAACGCCGCCGAGACTTCTGCCCACGTCCCCCTGGGCGTGGTGCAGGAGAGCGGCGAGAGCGGTGTGGACCAGCCCGCCTATGTGGACACCGGCTCGGGCTACATCACAAAGTTGGTGCCAGACGAGGTCATTCCCGGCATCCTCATCCCCAACGCCACGGCCGCCGCGGCCGGGGCCATCCCCGACCAGTACGCCACCTCCGGACTGGGGGATTCGTTGTACCTCACTCTGTATTGGGGCGCAGTATCGGCCGCACCGGCTGCGCCTGTGGCGGCGGACGCCCTTAGTGAAATCGCCGCCGGCGAGCTCGATCCCCCGCCCCCCTTGGAAGGCCCGGACGAGGACGAGCCCGACCCCGGCGAAGCATTGACCCCCCTGGGAGCGGGCGGCATCTTCAGTTTGGTCTCGGCCCTCAACTTGGAGTGCTTCTACCGCCTGACGTATTTGCCCGCCATGGCGGCGCGGCAGAGCTTCACAGCCACGTTTACCAATCGCAATGGAGAGCCCGTCGACGTTCAGGAGCTGCCGGCCGCTCACCCCTTTGCCACGCCGCCCGCATCCAATCCGACCTGGAAGAAAGGCTTCTTTACCGGGTGGGCCCCCGACCCACGCTTGGCCCTCATCTGCGACACGGTGTTCGAGCCGCAATTCGTGTTGGGTCAAGAGGAAAAGCTGCCTGTGCTGGGACGGTACGGCTCGCTCGAAGCGCTGCAGGCGGCCATTACCAGCCCCGCCCAGGGCGACATGTACGAGGTCGGCACATCCTCGCCGTATAAAGTGTACATTTACGTCGCTGCCGACGGCTGGGTGGATACCGGCCTCACGCAAAGCTAAGGAGGTGACGAACATGGCGGTATTATCCGGCTTGGCCCTTGGAGAGACGCTCCGCATCAGGGAGAATGGTGAGTTCCAGGATTTTACGGTGATCGCGAGGGGGACGCACGGCACGAACGAGGCCGACACCCTGGTCATCCGCCGGGATCTGCTCGCGCCCTGCACGTATTTTTTCGCCAGCGCAGAGTATGAAGGCAGCACGCCCGACCGCTGGCTGTCCTACGGCTACCTAAACACCCTGCAGGACTCGGTGCGCGTCAATCTCGTGCCCGCCTCCCTCCCCTGCTGGGACGAATTCCACAAAGAGCAAAAGACCCTTGTTCGCCGCTGCTTTCTCTTGTCCGCCACCGAGCTCGGTTTCGTGGACGAGAGCCGTGTGCCCGTAGAGGGTACTGCCATCCCCTACTTTGCAAACGACGCAGCGCGCGTGGCGCAGCGCTTTGGGCAGGCGCTGCCCTATGGTACGCGCACCCCCATGAAATCGGTGATCGGCAACAGTGTGCATATCATTTCGGTAGGAGCGTCTGGCGAGCAGCTCAGTCACCCCGTGCTGCTCTACGAATTGCTGACCCGGCCAGCCATGATCTTACGTGGTAGCCTGACCTATGACGCGGCCACACGGGAGGTGATCGACTGATGAGTGGCATTTTACTGGGCGGCAACAGCACGCTGTCCCCCAACCCGGCATTGAAAGCATATGCGCTGGATTTTGAAACGAGCAATTGGTCTTCATCGGCCAGCGGCGTGACGATGAGCGTCCCTGCCGCGACGCACGGCAAGACCCCGCCGTTTGTGCTGGCGGTGTACCAAAAAACTGAGAGCAACAGCTATACGACATCCTGGGGCGCCTACACCGATGTGTACTGGGCCGCAGAGATCAACGCTGCAGGAGACGTGACCCTGACCGCCGGCGCAGCGTTTGCCGGGCGGCTGGTGCTGGTGTGAGGAGGTGAAACTTTGCCCAGGATCGATCCAGATGATTTTATCAACCTCAAAGCAGCGGTAAAAGCGGAAATGCTGCGGCGGCAGTACCAGGATTCGCTGGCGACTTATGGCGGCACAGATTACGATTATGCTCACACACCAGCGGAAGGCCAGCCGGTCTATGAGGAGCATTATACTAAGAACGCAGTCCCACTGCAGGCCGCCAACAGCGAGCAGGTGCCCGATGCCGGCATGCCGCGCCCGGTCTCCAAAACAGATCTGGACGAAATGACGGCGTTTGTTACCATACTATCGGCGAGGACGAATTTATACAACAAAACTGCGACCGACTGCAACGGCAACTGCGCCGGCGCTTGTTACGCAACTTGCAGCACCAGCTGCGACACATCCTGCACGGGCACGTGTACCGGCGGCTGCCAAGGGTGCTCTGGCACGTGTTCCACGGGGTGTTATGGCTGCAGCGGGTGCGGAAACACCTGCCAATACGATTGCACCGGAACCTGTGACTACTCTTGCCGGAACGGCTGCCAAGGATGCCGCAGCTGTACCGGTACGTGCGAAGGCAGCTGTCAAACAGCCTGTTCCTTGGCGTGCGGCTACACGTGCTCTGGTGTCAATCGCGATACTTGATAGGAGGGTGCCATGTTCGATATCTTCATCAATTCGATGCCGGACCAGGTGTTTCACCTGGCCGATTTTCTTGTGAGCCTCACGGAAGGACCAGGGTGGGAAGCCATTGTCGAGCCGCTGCGGTCCGCCATCGAAAGTTTTGCCGCAGCACGGGACGAGCACGAAGTGTTTGCCCTTGGCTTTGCCACGTACAATGCGCTCAAAAACATCGCCGGCAACTTCACGGCAGACTTCAAAACGGTGTTTACCACAATGTTCGGGACCGTAGCCAGCAGATTCGACCAGACGGAGTTTGACGGATTTATTTCCCTGATGGCGCAGCGCAAGCTGCAGGATTTTTACGCGAAGGAAAACTACGACACGAACTTTTATACGTATTACGCGACGGACGAAGGCAGCCCGATCTTACGGTACATTGCAGGGCGGACCTACCTTACCCTGCTTTTGGCGAGCAAGGCCAACGACGCGTTAGCCAACCATCTCAGTGAAATCGAAGAAATCGCAGATTACGTCAAGTCGCTGGATAGCACCATCGTGGATTTGGGGGACCGCATCATCAATGAGCTGTGACCGCTTTAGAAAGAAAATAGCCGAATACGAGGTGGGCGAAAGCCAAATGTCCTACCTGGAAAAACTCAGTTTTGAAACGGACGGCTTGCGCGTACTGATCACGAATCTGTCCCGTCTCGTGGAACCGGCTGCCATCGACCCCGTGTACAACAAGCTCAGAGACGAGTACCAGCAGGCGTTTGCCGAGCGGCAGGTTGCGCTCAACGAGATCGTCAAGCGTGCAGCACCGGATCGGGCACATGACCCCAATGTTTTCTTCACACCGGATTTTTACAAGGGGGTGATCGTCGCATATGAAAAGTGACCGTGTTGCGTTGGGTGGCTTCGGGGATAAATATTTGGCCATGTACGGACGGGACAAACGGGTAAAAACCGTAACCTTCGTAGTCACGCACGATTGCTCGATGCGCTGCGCTTATTGTTACGAGACGCACAAAAGCAATGACAAGATGAGTCTTTCGACGGCAAAGCAAACCGTCGATTTTTTGTTTGCAGAAGATGCCCGGCACTCTCAATGGATCAACGGCGAAGACGCCCACGGGCTGATCATGGACTTCATCGGCGGGGAACCGCTGCTTGAGACAGGGTTGATCGACGAGACCATGACTTATTTTCTCCGGACGTCTCTCGAAAAACAGCATCGCTGGGCAACGCAGTATATGATGTCGATCTGCAGCAATGGTTTGGACTACTTTGATCCTGCCGTACAGAAACTGCTGCTTAAATATGCCGGCCGGCTGAACATCAACATCACGGTGGATGGCTGCCAGGCCTGCCACGACGCCTGCAGATTCGATCTATATGGCCAGCCGACCTATGACCGCGTCGCTGCTGCAGTCAAAGCTGCCGGCCTAAACAGCACCAAGTTCACACTGGCGCCGGGGAATCTGCAATACCTGTATGAAGCGTCCGTCAATCTTTATGAGAACCTCGGCATGGACACGATCTTCTGCAATTGCGTATTTGAGCAGGGATGGGAGCCGGAACACGCCCGTGTACTGTACCGCGAAATGCTTCGTCTGGCGGATTACCTGCTGGAACATCCGGGGCTGCGCAACACACTGTTTGACGATTGGATCGGGCAGCCTCTGCCGCCGGAAGAAAACGGCAACTGGTGCGGCGGCACGGGGAAAATGCTCGCCATCGACGTGGACGGCAGGATCTACCCCTGCCTGCGGTACACGCCCATGTCGGTCTCTCGCGAGCCGTATGTGATCGGGGACATATGGACGGGCATCGGCACAACGGCTGAGCACCGGCAGAGGATCGCGGAGCTGGAAAGCATCACCCGCCGGTCGCAATCAACAGACGAGTGCTTCTGCTGCCCCGTGGCTTCGGGCTGCGCGTGGTGCAGCGCACACAACTACGAGGTCTTTGGCACTCCAAACAGGCGCGCGACCTACATCTGTCCCATGCACAAAGCGCGGGTACTGGCAAACGCCTATTATTGGGACCAGGTCTATGAGCGGGATGGAGAGGGCAAAAAGTTCCCGCTCAACCTGACGGCCGATGAGATCAGAGCGATCACAGGAGACTGAAACGGAGGAAAGGCAATGGCACTGAGTGGAAATATCCCCCGGGAGTTTACGGGGGCGGAAAAGTGGCACCAGCACGGGGTGACGGGGAAGGGCGTCGTGATCGCGGTGATCGACACAGGGGTGTGGCCGCACGAGGACTTGTCCGTGCGCACAGATGGCTGGGCGATCCGCGGGAATACGCCGACCAATGATGTGAACCCCTACGGGCACGGCACGCACGTGGCGGGCATCGCTGCTGGTGCAGTGTACGGCATCGCACCAGACGCGGAAATATTGCCGCTCAAAGTCACGGATGGGGCTGCCAACGCGGGGAGCAACAGCAGCGTTGTCCAGGCGCTGCAGCAGATCAAAGCGTGGCATAGCGAGCATCCCGAGAAGCGGTTGGTCGTCAATATCTCGCTCAGCGAAACGGACAGGCCGGTCATTATGACAGAGATAGATGATCTCGTAGCCAGCAATGTGCCGGTTATAGTGGCTGCCTGCAATGATTCCGACGAAAAATCGCCCCTGGCGGACTATGAAAGCCCCATCGTGGTGGCAAATTTAAAAAGCAATTCGAAAATGAACGACAGTTCTTCCTGCTGGGGAGCGCTCACCGACTGCTGCGTCATCGGCAGCAGTGTAATCAGCTGCAAAAACGCCGGGAGCGGCTACCGCGTGCTCAGCGGCACCAGCATGGCCTCCCCGGCCGTGGCCGGCATGATGGCCCTCATCCTCTCCCGCTGGCCGGAGATCAGCGAGGCCGATGCTTACGCCTACCTGATGGACCACGCCACCCCTGCCGAGGTCAAGTGCCCCTCCGGGCTGCACCTCATCCCACGGGTCGAGCTGCCGGATGACTTTGGGGAGGATGACGGCGGCAACGACAAGAATGACGGGAAGGAGGACCCAGTGCAGGAAAAGAAGATGATCTCCGGCGTCTCTGAGGGTAATGCGCTCATCGTACGAGCCAAAGCTGATACCAAGAGCGATAAGGTCGGCTACCTCTATAATGGCGATATCGTGACGGTATTGCAACGCCAGGGCGAACGGGCACTGGTCGGCACCGGCACCTGCGGCTGGATCAAGGCGAGCTACCTCACCGAGCCACCCGACGGGCCTGAGCAGCCTGCAGACCCCGACATCCCTACCGATTGGCCGGAGACCATCGAGGGCGTGCAGCAGGCGCTGACCGACTGGGGCTTCGGGGCGATCGTTGGGGAGATCGACGGCAAGAACGGCCCCAAGACCAAAGAGGCGGTGAAGCAGTTCCAGGCGGCCATGGGTCTTGCAGCGGACGGCATTGCCGGGCCCAAGACCTGGGCGGCCTTAAAAAGCGGGATCATCACCCCGCGCTTGACTGAGGCCGACATGGAGTGCCAGTGCAACAAGTACTGCGACGGGTACCCCAACGCCAGCACCGCCGGTGTGCGCCTCCTGGTCGAACGCATCTGGCGGGAGGCAGAAAAGAAGTACCCTGGGCTGAGGCTGTACGTGACCTGCCGTGCGGAACCAACGCGCGATGGCGCCATCGCCGGCGGCCAGCGTTGCGAGCAGTGGAACAAAGAGCGGGGCGGGGCATCAGGCTCCCAGCACAAATTCGGCCGCGCGGCGGATATCTTCGGCAAATGCGACGGAGTATCCGACGCCGAAATCCGAGATCACCTGGAAGAGATCGCCCTTAAAATGAACGTTTCCGGCGGCGTGGGCTACGGCGCACGCTATATCGTCCATGTGGATGTGCGGGGCACGAAGGCCCGCTGGAAGTACTGAGGGGGTGGTGGGATGAGTGAAGTAACAGCATTTCTGCTAGGGCTGCTGCCCAGCGTCATCGCATCGTGCGCAGCGTATTATCTCCAAAGGGCGCAAAAGCGGCGCGACCGGGCCAGCGAGGCCCACGCCGCCGCGCGCAAGCAGGAATCGCTCCTCAATTTAGAGGTCACCATGGCCGCCGCCAAGCTCTCCTACGCCTGCGCTATGGCCATCAAGCGCGGCAAGCCCAATGGTGAGGTGGAAGAGGCTGTTGCAGACTACGAGACCGCCAAAGAGGCGTACTATCATTTTTTGAACGAACAAGCCGCCGATCATTTGATTAAATAAGGAAGGAGAACGAATATGGAAGAATTCTTCACCTGGAGCGCCCTGGGCACCTACGCCGGCGCCACGCTGGCCGTCACCCTCATCACCCAGCTCATCAAGGGCATCGGGTGGATCGAGCGGATCCCGACCCGCATCACCAGCTACATTGTGGCGCTCGTTGTGCTCATCGCCGCTGCGGCGGTGGCGGGGGAACTCAACTGGTCCACGGCCGGGCTTGCGTTCATCAACGCCGTGGTGGTGAGTTTGGCCGCCAATGGCGCATTCGATGGCGTGACGGCGGCGCGGGCCACAAAGGAATAAATATGGCGGTCAACACAAAGGAGTTGCGGGATTATATCGAAAGATTGACCCGGCTACAAGAAGACGCGCCCAACATCATTGGCCAAATCGCTGTGAGCGAGGGGATGTATGCCGTTGGCCAGGCGCGCAAGATCTGCACGACCGATCTGAGCGAGCCCGGCCGCCGGAAGACCGGTATCGTCAATACCGGCGACTACCGGCGCAACTGGAAGTCGGATAAGACAGCCAGGCAAAGCGGCAACCGCTACTTCATCCGCGTCTATAACAACCTGGATTACGCGAAGCACCTTGAGTATGGATTTCGAAGTCACTTCGTACCCGGACACTGGGCAGGACATACTTTTGTATACAATCGTGGCGATCCTGCCGGAGGAATGTATGTCGGTCCACCGGGCGGATATGTCAGAGGACATTTTGTGCTCAAAAGAGCTGTGAAACGAATGAAAGATACTCAGCAAGCTCGCGTTAAGCGGAAGATCTATAAAGCGATCAGGCAAAGGATGGAACCCCAATAATACACAAAAGACCCTCGGCTTACTTGGCCGAGGGTCTTTTGCTTCCCTTGAACGGAAACTCCAGTACGAACATCCCATCTATCATGTACAACACAACTGAATGTTCGCATGTGCAGAGAATGGTGGAGCATAGCGGATTCGAACCGCTGACCTCATCGATGCGAACGATGCGCGCTACCAACTGTGCTAATGCCCCATACGCAAAAAGTATTATACCGCAGCGCGCGGCAAAAAGCAAGAAGAAAATCCAGGCCGCAGCCACCTTTTTGCGTTCTTGCAGGCAGCGGGGCTGGGAGGAGGCCAGAGGGGCTTTCGCCTCCTCGCACAGGGGCGCTGCACGGCAGCGCGGGCGCCTGCTTTGCCATGGGGGCGCGGGCGCCCTTGCGCTTGGTCTGCAAAGGCGCCCAGGCCCGCTGCCGGGCGGCCGGCAAACAGCGCCCGCCGGCCCCCGCGCTTTTTCTGTGCGCAAAGGCACGATCCGTTTAAAACAACGCCCGCAGCGCCTCTGCCGCCGTCGCCACGCCCACGACCTCCACGGGCAGGCTGATCCCGGCGCGGTTGCCCTTGGGCAGAATGATGCGCTCAAACCCCAGCTTGGCGCACTCGGCGGCGCGCTTGTCGGCGGCGGCTACGGCGCGCACTTCGCCCGTCAGGCCGATCTCGCCGAACAGCGCGGTCTTTTTGGGCATGGGCAGATTTTTTACCGAGGAATACAGCGCCGCCACACAGGCCAGATCGGCCGCGCGCTCTTCCACGCGCAGGCCGCCGGCAATGTTCACGTACACGTCCTGGTCCCCCAAGCTCACCCCCAGCTTGCGCTCCAGCACGGCAATGAGCATGGTCAGGCGGTTGTAGTCCAGGCCGGTGGTGGCCCGGCGGGGGTTGCCAAACACCGTCTTGGCGGCCAGGGCCTGCAGCTCGGCCAGCACCGGGCGGCTGCCCTCTATGGTACAAAACACCGCGCACCCCGGCACCTCCTGCTCGCGCTCGGGCAAAAAGAGCGCGCTGGGGTCGGGGCTTTCCTCCATGCCGCGCTCGCCCATGGTGAACAGCCCGATCTCGTTGGTGGAGCCAAAGCGGTTCTTCACCGCCCGCAGGATGCGGAAGCTGTCGAACCGGTCGCCTTCAAAATACAACACGGCGTCCACCAAATGCTCCAGCAGCCGCGGCCCGGCCAGCGCACCCTCTTTGGTCACGTGCCCCACGATCACCACAGTCATGCCGGTCTGCTTGGCCGCGCGGGTCAAAAGCGAGGTCGCCTCGCGGATCTGCGTTACCGAACCGGCGGAATTGGGCAGTTCCGGCCGGTACACGGTTTGAATGGAGTCGACGATGAGCGTGTGGCAGCCCTTTTCCTGCGCGGCGGCCAAAATGGCCCCCAGGTCGGTCTCGGCCGCAACGAACAGGCCCCGCCCCTGGATCCCCAGCCGCTGGGCGCGCAGGCGGATCTGCGCGGCGCTCTCTTCGCCCGTGGCGTAAAGCACCGGCCCGTGCGCGCCCAGGGCGTCGCACACCTGCAGCAAAAGCGTCGACTTGCCAATGCCCGGGTCGCCGCCCAGCAGCACCACGCTGCCCTTTACCAGTCCGCCGCCCAGCACGCGGTCCAGTTCCCCCAGGCCGGTCTTCAGGCGGGCCGCGCCGTCGGGGCGGATCTGATCGAGCGGCAGGGCGGCCGCCGGCGCGGCCTGCGCCGCGGCGTGCCGCCCTGCTTTGGCGGCGGGCGCAGCCAAGGCAGGGCGCTCTTCAACGGTGTTCCACGCCCCGCAGGAGGGGCAGCGCCCCAGCCACTTGCCGGTCTCGTACCCGCAGGCCGTGCAGTAATAGGATGCAGACTTCGCCATATCAACTCCTTAAAACGCAAAGGCGCAGAGAGGGTGCGGCGGCCGGCCATCCGCCCCCCTCTCTGCGGTATTGTTTCAATCGATCACAGCGTATTTCAGCAGATCGCGCGAGCTGCTCACGCCGGTCTCGTACCACAGCACCGTGCCGTTGGCCACGCAGGCCAGCCAGCCCCGCTCGGCAGCCGGGGTAATGATCTGCTCGTAGCCGTCTTCTATAAAGTACACGTAAATGGCGCCGTCCTTGTCGTAGGCTACGAACTCTTCCGAAATGCCGTAGTTCAGCACGTTCTCGGCCAAAACCTGGGGCTCGCTCCCCGCGACCGAAAGGTAGAGCTTTGCGCCCGCCTCGTGGTTGCTGTCGATCCAGGCCCAGTCCGTGCCGTTGGTCACGGGGTCGTGCACATAGGTGCCGGCGTCAAAGCTGCCCAGTTCGCCCGTCTCAAGGTCGAGCGAGCAGATCACGCTGCCGCCGTCTGTTCCACCGTCCGCCCAAATCAGCTGGCCGTTCGCCGCCGAAGGCTCGCTCTGGCCGTACACGCTCTCTTCAAAGGTCGCCACGGCCACGCACTCCAAGGTGTTCAGGTCGCAGACGTAAAGCTTGTCCATATAGGTGCCGGTGCGCTCCATAAAGCAAAGCGTGTCGCCGTCGGGCGCCAGCTCCGGCGCTCCGGCGTAGTAGTCCTTCACGCGCAGGGTCTCGCCCGTGGCGCGCTCGTAGGCCATCACCGTGCCGCCTTCATCGCTGTTGCCGTCGCAGTACACGATCCACCGCTCGTTCATGCGCACATGGAAGAACTCGTCGTTTTCGGGCGAAAGCGAAAGCCGGGTGGGCTCGCTCTCCTCGCCGCCGAGGTCCAGCAGGTACATGCTGCGCATTGCGGGGTTGCCGTAGTCGTCCGTGCCGCCCACCAGCACCATGGCGCCATCCGCCACCCACGGCGAATTCACGTAGCGGTCCGAAAGCGCCACCTCCTTCTGCAGCGCGCCCAGTTCCACCACCTGCACGGTGTGCGGGGCCTCGGTGGGCAGGGGCTCTGCCGCCACCACCTCGGGCGCGGTGCCGTCATACGTTCCCTGGAACATGGGAACGATCAAAAACACGACCGCCGCCGCCAGGGCGGCCACAAAGAGCAGCACCAAAAAGACGATCAAAAGCGGCCCGCCCCGCCGGCCGGAGATCGGCCTGCCCCGGCGGCGCATGCGCCGCACCCGGCGGCCGCTGCCGCTTCTGTAACGCGGTCTTTTTTTGTCGTAGTAGGTTCCCATTCGTCCTCCTCCAAGCCGGCGGGGTCAAAAAATGGTGCACACGCACTGCGCCGCCATGCCGCGCCCCTCGCCCACGATGCCCAGGCCCTCTGTGGTGGTGGCTTTTACGCTCACCCGCTCGGGCAAAATGCCCAGCACCCGCGCAAGGTTTTGGCGCATGGCCGGTTCGTAGGGCAGCAGCTTGGGCCGCTCGGCCGCAACGGTGGCGTCCACGTTTCCCACCGCAAACCCCTTTTCCTTTAACAGCGCCGCCACCCGGGCAAGCAGCTCCAGGCTGTTCGCCCCCTCGTAGGCGGGGTCGGTGTCGGGGAAGAGCTGGCCAATGTCGCCCAGCGCCGCCGCGCCCAGCAGCGCGTCCATCACGGCGTGGGTCAGCACGTCGGCGTCGGAGTGGCCCAACAGCCCCTTTTCATAGGGGATCTCCACCCCGCCCAGCACCAGCTTGCGGCCCGCGGCCAACTGGTGCACATCGTAGCCGCAGCCGGTGCGCATGGGCAGGCCGCCCTCCCGCTTGGCGAGCAATGCGCGCGCAAGCTCCACATCTTCGGGCGTGGTGATCTTCAAATTGTCACGGCTGCCCAACACCAGGCGCACTTCCCTTCCGCCCGCCTCGAGCAGCGCGGCGTCGTCTGTGGCGCAAACGCCGCGCATGGCGGCGCTTTCGTAGGCCTCCAGAATATCGGCGTAGCGGAAGGTCTGCGGGGTCTGCATCTGCCAGAGCACCCGGCGGTCGAGCGTTTCTGCTACCACCCGGTCTTCGCCGGCGCGCTTGATGGTGTCGGTGGCGGGAACGGCCGCCACGCCGCTGCCGTAGCGCCCGGCGCTCTCGATCGACGCCTCGATGAGCTCTTTGGTGGCCAGGCAGCGCGCGCCGTCGTGGATGACGGCGATCTCGGCGCGCCCCAGCACCCGCAGGCCGTTCAGCACCGAGTCCTGCCGCTCTTCGCCCCCCATGACCACCGCGCAGGGGATGGCAGAGCCCGCCGCGAGCGCCTCGCACGCCGCGCGGGTCTCCTGCGAGGCCACGAACACAATGCGCTCAATGCCCTTGCAGGAGGCGAGCGTCAAAAAGCTGCGCTCCAGCACGGTGCGCCCGCACAGCGGCAAAAGCATTTTGTTCTCGCCCATGCGCTCGCTTTTGCCGGCGGCGAGCAGCACGGCGCCGGCCTTCACGGCAGCAGGCGGTACATCTCTGCCGCGTCCGCCTTCTGCGCGTGTTCCGTGACGCTGGTGATCTCGGCGCGCACCGTGCGCTCCCCCAGCTTCAGCTCGATCACATCGCCCACCTTCACCTCGGCGCCGGCCTTGGCCATGCGGCCGTTGAGCGTCACGCGGCCCTGGTCGCAGGCCTCGTTCGCCACGGTGCGGCGCTTAATGATGCGCGAGACCTTTAAATATTTATCCAATCGCATAAAACTTCCCTTTGGCCCGCCGCGGGCAAACCGCCCCGGGCCCTGTGCTCTTTTTTGCAAATCACCGGCCTTCTGCCGGGGCGTCCAGCAGCAGGGCGGTCTTTTTGTAAACGTCGCCGCTCCCCAGGGTCACCACCACGTCCTCCGGCTGCACCACTTCGTCCAGCCGGGCGCGGATCTCCTCAAAGGTGGGCAAGTACTCCGCCTTCACGCCGCTTTCGTTGATCGCCGCCACCATGTCTTTGGCGTGTACCAAACCGGTATCCACCTCGCGGCCGGGGTAAATGTCCGGTACCAGCACCAGCGCGGCGCAGTCAAAGCAGCCGCGCAGGTCCTGCACGGTCGAAAACAGCGTCTTTGCGCGGGTGTAGGAATTGCACTGGAACACGGCGATGACCCGCCCGGCGCACACCGACTTTGCGCCCTGCAAACAGGCGCCGATCTCGGCCGGGTGGTGGGCGTAGTCGTGGAACACCCGCGCGCCCTTTAAAGACCCCATGCGCTCGAACCGGCGGCGGGTCAGGCGATAGCTCTCCAGGCTCTTCGCCGCAGCTTCGGGCAGGACCCCCAGCTCCGCCGCGGCCGCTATGGCCGCCAGGGCGTTCCTCACGTTGTGGTCGCCCGGCTCCAAAAGCGTCACGTGCGCCGCAAATTCCCCTTCGCGCAGCACGTCAAAGGCCGTGTCGCCCAAATGGTCGGCGGTGATGTTTTTTGCCTGCCAGTCGCCCGCGCCAATGCCGTAGGCCACCACCCGGCGGCCCTGCGCCTTTGCTTCCCGCCCCAGCCGGCCGGCCTTTTCGTCGTCTGCGCAAACGATCAGAAGGCCGTCTTGGGGCAAAAGCGAAACGTAGCTTTCAAAGGACTTGTAAATGTTCTCTTCGGTCTTGAAATAATCCAGGTGGTCGTTGTCGATATTGCTCACGATCTCCACCGTGGGGTGCAGGTGCAAATAGCTGTCCACGTACTCGCAGGCCTCGGTCACAAAAAGCGGGCTGTGCCCCAGCCTTACGCCGCCCCCAAGCAGGTCCACAAACCCGCCCACGTGCACCGTGGGGTCGAGCCCGGCGTCCATGGCGATCTTGGCGAGCATGGAGCTCATGGTGGTCTTGCCGTGGCAGCCCGCCACGCCCACCACCTGGCGGTAGTGCGCGCTGATCTGCCCCAGCAGCTCGCTGCGCTCCAATTCGGGGATGCCCAGGCGTCTGGCCCCGGCGCGCTCGGGGTTTTCGGGCTTGATGGCCGCCGAAAACACCACGAGCGAAGCGCCCTGCACATTTTCTTCCTTCTGGCCGATCATCACGGGAATGCCGGCCTTTTGCAGGCGCTCGGTAAAGTTGGACTCGCCGCGGTCCGACCCCGTTACGGTATACCCCAGGCTCTGGAGCATCAGCGCCAGGCCGTGCATGCTCGTCCCGCCGATGCCGATAAAGTGGATCCGGCCGTTTTTATAAGTTTCTATCTTCGGGTATTCCATGCTGTTTCGCTCCCATCTGGCGGCGCCGTATTCGGGGCGCGGAGTGTTCCCGCGCCGCGGGCAGCCTTACACACTACATATTATAATCGGTGCCGCCCATTCATGCAAACCCCGCCCCGCGCGCCTGTAAAACCCCGAACATTGTCTTGTAAAACCGAAAAAACATCCACAAAAGTCCTTGCGTGCACATGGTGAACGAACTATAATATTAAAAGCATCTAAAATATTCGGAAAGGATGACCCTACCGTGAACAAGACCACGCGCAGCGAGCGCATCGCCATGATTTTGCTGATGCTTTCCCAGCAGCCCAACAAACTGCACACGCTCACAGAATTTGCCGACCGTTTTGGCTGCGCCAAGTCCACGCTTTCCGAAGACATGGCGGCCCTCAAAAAGGTGCTTGCCGCCAACGGCCTGGGCCGCATCGAGACCGTGCCCGGCGCGGCCGGCGGCGTCAAGTTTTTGATGGGCGGCCCGGCCGGGGCCAACGTGGCCTGTGTGCAGGCGGTGTGCGAAAAGCTCTCCGACCCGGCGCGCATCCTGCCGGGCGGGTACCTTTACACCGTCGACCTCTTTTCCGACCCTTCCTGCATCCGCAAATTGGGCGAGATCTTCGCCGCGCAGTACTACGGCGCCGAGCCGGACGTGGTGGTCACCGTGGAGTCCAAGGGCGTGCCCATCGGGCTCATGACGGCGCAGGCCCTGGGGTGCAGCCTGGTGGTGGCCCGGCGCGACAACCGCGTCACCGAAGGTTCGGTCGTCACGCTCAATTATCTTTCGACTTCCTCCAAGCGCCTGCAGACCATGTCGCTTTCGCGGCGGGCGGTGCACGAAGGGCAGAAGGCCCTCATCGTCGACGACTTTGTAAAGGGCGGCGGCACGGTGGGCGCCATCTGCAACATGATGAAGGAGTTCGCCGTCACGGTGGTGGGGGTGTGCAGCCTGGTGGCCACACCGCAGGCCGCGGCCCAGCGCCGTTTGCGCGACTTCCGCACGCTCATGGTGCTCGAGGGCATCGACGAGGAGAACGAGAAGATCTCCATCCACCCCGCCGACTGGCTGGAAAACAGCAAGTAGCCCTCCGGCTTTTTGCCGCGGGCAAGAGCGCAGGGGCAGGTGCCGGCGCCCCGCCTGTTCGGCCCCCTTTTCTTGACACCCCGGCGCTTTTTTCCTAAAATAAAACCGCAGAGAAGGGCGTTTTCTTTTGCGCCTTTTCTTTGGTTTTTTCAACCGCAACCCACGTGCCGCCTGCCGGAAAAAGTCTTTCCCGGCAGGTTTTGGCGCGCTCTTTTCGTTCAAACGGCCCTGTGCCGCGGAGGATCTTATGAAGACCATTGTACCCATTCTGCTTGCCGCCGGCGAAGGCAAGCGCATGCGCTCCACGCTGCCCAAGGTGCTGCACCAGGTGGGCGGCAAGCCCATGATCCGGCGGGTGATGGAAGCCGCCGCCCTGCCCGGCGCAGAACCGCCGGTGGTGGTGGTAGGCCACCGCGCCAAAGAGCTTCAGGCCGCGCTCGGGCCTGCCGCCCGCTACGCGCTGCAGCGCGAACAGCTCGGCACCGGCCACGCCGTCATGTGCGCCGAAGAGTTTTTAAAGGCCCCCACGGGCGCGCCCAAGGAGGGCTGTGCGCTGGTGGTGGCGGGCGACATGCCCCTGCTTACCCAAAAAACCCTGCAGGCGCTGGTGGACGAACAGCAAAAAACCGGCGCGGCGCTGGTCTTCCTCTCCGCCGTCCTCAAAGACCCCACGGGCTACGGCCGGGTGGTGCGCGACGAACAGGGCCGGCTCAAAGGCATTGTCGAACAAAAGGACGCCACCGAAAAAGAGCGCGCCATTTGTGAAGTCAACACCCTGGTCTACTGTTTGGACATTCCCCGCCTGCTGTGGGCGCTAAGGCAGCTCACCACCGAAAACGCCCAGAACGAATACTACCTGACCGACTGCGTCAAGCTCTTTGTAGACCACAACATGGGCGTGGAGGCCCTGCCCGCCGCCGACCCCGACGAGTGCCTGGGCGTGAACACCCCCGAGGAGCTGGCGCACTGCGACGCCATTTGCCGCGCGCGCGGCGAAAGGGGGTAAGGGCCCTTGTATGTCATCGCCGGCCTGGGCAACCCCGACCGCAAATACCTCAACACCCGGCACAACGCCGGGTATTTGGCGCTCGACGTGCTCGCCGCGCGCCACGGCCTGCGCTTTGAAAAAACCGCCTTGAAGTCCGTGCTGGCCGAAGGGCGCATCGGCACAAACCGCGTGGTGCTGGCCAAGCCCATCACCTACATGAACCTTTCGGGCGAGGCGGTGGTGGCGCTGCTGAACTGGTACAAGATCGACCCCTCGTCCGAACTGATCGTCCTTTACGACGACATCGACCTGCCCGCGGGCGAGATCCGCATCCGTCCCCGGGGCAGCGCCGGCACCCACAACGGCATGCGCTCCATTTTGCAGCTCACCGGCACCGAGGACTTCCCCCGGGTGCGCATCGGCATCGGCAAGCCCCCCAAGGGGTGGGACCTTGCCAACTACGTGCTCTCGGCCTTTCCCCAGGAAGAACACGAGCTGATCGAAGCCGGGCTTTCCCACGCTGCCGACGCCGTCGAGCTGATGCTCACCCAGGGCATCGGCGCGGCGCAGCAAAAGTACAACGTCAAAAAGCGCAGCAAAAAGGAAGCGCGCGAAAACGCCCCCAGCGAGGGCGAAGGGGCAAACCGCCCCGCCACTGCAACATGAACGAACACCTGCTTTCTCTTTGGGACCAAAGCGGCGAATTTGCCCGCCTGCAAAGCGCGCTGCGCGAAGGCGACGGCCCCGCCGCGGTCTACGGCGCGGGCGAAGAGGCCGCGCTCTACCTTTGGGCCGCCCTGCTGCAGCACACCGGCGGCCTTGTTGTGCTGCCCACCGAGCGCGAGGCCGCGCAGGCCGCCGACCGCCTGGCGGCGGTCTTGGGGAGCGAAAGCGTGTTCTTCCTGCCCGCGCGCGAGGTGCAGCTGCGCGCCTACTTTGCCCGCAGCCGCGAGCTTTCGGCCACCCGCATCCGCGCGCTGTGCGCTTTGCTCACAGTCCCCCGCGCCGTGGTCGCCTGCTCGGCAGAAGCCGCCCTGCAGCGGCTGGCCCCGCCCCAGGCGCTGCTTGGCGCCTGCACAACGCTGCGCGCAGGCGAGTGCCGCGACCCCGAGGCGCTCGCCGCCTCCCTGCGCGCCGCCGGTTACGAGCGCGTCGAGCGCGTGGAAGCGCCCGGGCAGTTCCGCCTGTCCGGCAGCATTTTAGACGTGTTCCCCTGCACCGTGGCCGACCCCTACCGCGTGGAGTTTTTTGACGACGAGATCGACTCCATCCGCACCTACGACACCGGCACCCAGCGCTCCACCGGGAACCTGGAATCCGCCGGGCTCGTGCCGGC
>CALWSW010000002.1 GCA_944384305.1 uncultured Christensenellaceae bacterium | reverse complement strand
AGTCCATCATGACCGGCGAGAGCCTGCCCGTGGACAAAACCGTGGGCGAAGAAGTCTTTTGCGGCACCATCAACCGTTTTGGCTCCATCGACATCACCGCCACCAAGGTGGGGGCGGACAGCTCGCTGCAAAGTCTCATCCGCATGGTTCAGGAGGCCGAGAACAACCAGGCCCCCATGCAGCGCATCGCCGACCGGGCGGCGAGCTTTCTGGTGCCCGTTGCCCTGCTCATCGCCATTCTGGCCTATGTGTTTTCGGGCAATACCGTCACCGCCGTGACCATTCTGGTGGTGTTCTGCCCCTGCGCACTGGTGCTGGCCACCCCCACGGCCATCATGGCGGCCATCGGCCAGGCCACCAGGCACGGCGTCATCGTCAAGTCCGGCGAAGCGCTGGAGAAAATGGGCAAAGTAACCACCATCGCTTTTGACAAGACCGGCACCCTCACCTGCGGCCGCCTGGAGGTCTGCGACATCCTTCCCGCCGGCCCCGCGCTCAGCAAAGACGCGCTCCTTGCCCTGGCCGCTTCCGCCGAAAAAAAGAGCGAACACCCCTTGGGAAAGGCCATTGTAGCCCACGCCGAGGAGCGGGGCCTTCCGCTTTCCGACCCGCTCTCCTTCCGCATGGACGCGGGCAGGGGCATCGCGGCAGAAGTGCAGGGGCACAGCCTGCTCTGCGGCAGCGAAAAGTACCTGCGGGAGCACGGGATCCCGTTAGATGACGCCGCCAGCGCAGTTCTGGAACAACTGCGCACAGAAGGCAAAGCGTCCATCCTGGTGGCGGCAGAGGGCAAATGTATTGGCGTCATCGGCCTTTCGGACGTGCTGCGCCCCGAGGCCAAGGCCATGGTAAAACGGTTGAGCGCCATGCACACAAAAACCGTTCTGCTCACCGGCGACGATCAAAAGGCGGCGGACTACTTTGCAAAAAAAGCGGGCATTGGCGAAGTGTTCGCTGAGCTGCTGCCGGAAGAAAAGGTGCGCAGCATCGAAGCCCTGCGGGAGGCGGGCGGCTGTGTTTGCATGATCGGCGACGGCGTAAACGACGCCCCCGCCTTAAAGACCGCCGATGTGGGCGTGGCCATGGGCGCCATGGGCAGCGACATTGCCGTGGAAGCCGCCGACATCGCCCTCATGAGCGATGATCTTTCCAAAGTCCCCTACCTAAAACGGCTTTCAAACGCCACGGTCAGCACCATCAAGCTCAGCATCGCCCTTTCCATGTGCATCAACGCCGCCGCCATCGTCTGTTCCCTGTTGGGGCTGCTCAATCCCACTACCGGCGCTTTGGTGCACAACGCCGGCTCCTGTTTCGTGGTGCTCATCGCCGCGCTGCTGTACGACCGGAAGTTTGAATGACCCTCCTTTTCTCCTGCTTTTTTACTGCGGCCCTCTTGCGTTTTTGCGCGCAAGAGCCGCTTTTTCTCGCTCATTCTGTATACCCTTAGTAGACAAGGGGCACCACGCCTGAACGGGCCTGCTTTGGCCCATTTCTTTGTTGCCGTCGCTCGAATTAGCTCTGCTAGTCCATCGCTCCGTCGCCGTGAACTGAACCAAAGCAGGCTCCGCTCAGGTCGCAGAGTTTTCACAATTCCGGGGCCCCGTGTATTCGAGCGCAGCGTGAAAATACACAGGGGTCACTGAAGAGGATTCGCAACGATGTTCTATAGGGCCCGGGCAGTGAAAACCGTGGTTCCCTTTGTCTACTAAGGGTAAAACCAGCCGAAAATAAGCGATTTTTCCTAAATTTAACATTTCGGACTATAGACATCTCTGCCGGGTACGGTAAAATAAAGAGAATACTGTTTTGAAAAAGGAAAGCGAACAGAAAGCGAGGGGATCTTTGTGTACTGTGTGATCGATATTGGCTCCAACACCATCCGCCTGGTGATCTACCGCATGGAAGGCGGAAAATTCCGCCCCATCCTCAACAACAAGCACACCGCCGGGCTGGCGGGTTTGGTGGACAAAAAGAACTGCCTGACGCAGGAGGGCATCGACCGCCTGGTGCGCGTGCTGAAGGACTTTAAAGAGGTGCTGAGTATCCTTCCCGGCTGCCCGGTCTACCTGTTTGCCACCGCTTCGCTCCGAAACGTCGTCAATACCGACCATGTCTTAGAGATCGTGCGGCAGGAAACGGGGTTCGAGATCCGCCTGCTTTCGGGCTACGAGGAAGCCATGCTGGACTACCGCGGCGCGCTGCGCCACCTGGGCGAAGATTCCGGGCTTTTGATCGACATCGGCGGCGGCAGCACCGAACTGGTCTTTTTCAAAAACAAGACCGTACTGGCGGCGCACTCCTTCCCCGTGGGGTCCTTGAACCTGCACCGCCGCTTTGTCAAGGGCGTGCTGCCCGAAAAGAAGGAGCTGAAAGCCATGCGCCAGGAGGTGCTGAACGTCATCGGCGCGCAGCTGCCCCCTTCCAAAGAATACGTGGCCGAGCCCATGTGCGGCGTGGGCGGCACGGCCCGCGCGGCCTTGAAGCTCTTTCAGCACCTGAGAAAGGACGGCGGCAGCGAACCGGTGTACGACGCCGCTTTTTTTGAAAAAGTGCTTGAGCAGGCCGAAGACGCCCCCTACAAGCTCATGCGCCATATTTTAAAGATCTCGCCCGAGCGGGTGCACACACTGGTCCCGGGCATTCTGGTGTTCAGCATCGTCGCCGGGCTCTACGGCGGCAAGACCGTGCGCACCAGCCCCTACGGTGTGCGCGAGGGTTACTTGGCTTATATGCTGGAAAAAGAGGGAAAGCGCTGTGACTGATCTTGCCTTTACACAAAACCGCGAGCTCTCCTGGCTCGCCTTTAACGACCGCGTTCTGACCGAAGCCACCGACGAAACCGTTCCCCTTTTGGAGCGGCTGAAGTTCGTTTCGATCTTTACGAGCAATCTGGACGAGTTCTTCATGATCCGCGTGGGCAGCCTGTTCGACCTTGCCGGCGTCAAAGCAGACGCCCGCGACCGCCGCTCGGGCATGACCCCCAAAGAACAACTGGAGGCCATTTACGCCGCCGTGCGCCCCCTTTACCACAAGCGCGAGGAGATCTGCGCCTCGCTCGAAAAACAGCTGAGGATGCACGGCATCTGCCGCCTGACCTGGGACGAGCTGGAAAGCAGCGAGCAGAAATACTGCGCGCGCTACTTTAAAACCTCCATGCTGCCCATCCTCACCCCTCAGATCGTCGATACCCACCACCCCTTCCCTCACCTCAAAAACAACGTGCTTCACGTGGGGGCGTGGGTGAAGTACCGCGTGCGGGACGTGTTTGCCGTCATCCCTCTGCCGGACGCCCTGCCGCCCGTGCTGTTTTTGCCGGGCAGCGAGCTGAGGTACATCCACACCGAAGATATCCTGCTCAACTATGTGGAGGATATCTTCACCAACTACGCCGTGCAGGAAAAGGTGGTGTTCTGCGTTACCCGCAACGCCGACATCAACCCCAACGACGAAAACTTCGACCTTTACGGCGAGGACTTCCGCAAGCAGATGCAGAAGGCCCTGAAGCAGCGGATGCGCCTTGCGCCCGTAAGGCTGGAGCTTTCCCGCCCCATCAGCGCGGATTTTTTGGATTACTTAAAAAACCGCCTGCCTGTTGTGGACGCGCAGATCTTCGTCACCAGCGCGCCCTTAAAGCTGGGCTACGCCTTCTCGCTGGTGGACCGCCTGAGCGAGGTCAAGCAAAAGGCCCTGACCTACCCCGAATTCACCCCCGCCCTGCCGGCCGGCTACGACCCCAGGGTGAGCATGGCGCACCAGGTCATGCAGCACGACCGCCTGCTCTCCTACCCTTTCGAGAGCATGACGCCTTTTTTGAACCTCATCAAGGAAGCGGCGGACGACCCGGCGGTCATTTCCATTAAGATCACCATCTACCGCCTGGCGCGCAAGGCCAAGCTGGTGGACTACCTGTGCACCGCCGCCGAAAACGGCAAGGACGTAACGGTGCTCATCGAGCTGCGCGCCCGTTTTGACGAGCAGAACAACATCGACTGGTCGGAACGCCTGGAAGACGCCGGCTGCACCGTGCTGTACGGCTTTGAGGACTACAAGATCCACTCCAAGGTCTGCCTCATCACCCGGCGCGAGCACGGCGAGATCCGCTACATCACGCAGGTGGGCACCGGCAACTACAACGAAAAGACCGCCCGGCAGTACACCGACGTTTCGCTGCTCACCGCCGACCAAAAGATCGGCCAGGACGCGCAGGAGTTCTTTAAGAACATGTGCATCGGCAACCTGGAAGGGCACTACAACGAGCTTTTGGTGGCGCCGGTCTCCTTAAAGAGCACGCTGCTCGAGCGCATAGACGACGAGATCGCCAAGCGCGACAAGGGCCGCATTATCGCCAAGGTCAACGCCGTTACCGACGTAGAGCTGATCGAAAAGCTCAAGCAGGCCTCCTGTGCGGGCGTGCAGATCGACCTGATCGTGCGCGGTATCTGCTGCCTTTTGCCCGGGGTACCCGGCAAAACAGAAAACATCCGCGTGGTGAGCATTGTGGGGCGGTTCCTCGAACACTCGCGCATCTACTGCTTCGGCGCCGGCGCGCGGGAGAGCATGTACATCTCCTCGGCAGACTTCATGACCCGCAACACCCAGCGGCGGGTAGAAGTGGCCTGCCCGGTGTACGACCCCGAAATGCGCGAGCGCCTGCACGATATTTTAAACGCCTGCCTCAAAGACAACGTCAAGGCCCGCGTGCTGCAGAGCGACGGTTCCTACTTGCCCCACCACACCGAAGATTCCCCCTTTGAGTGCCAGCAATATCTTTTAAACGAGGCGCTCGAACGCCCCGCCGCCGAACCCGAGGCCCGCGAAGTCCGCGAGCACTCCGGCGGGCTGTTCCACTCGCTGCGCAAACGGCTGGGAAAGTAACAGCGCGGCGCATTGGCGCAAAACAGGGCCGCAGAAAGGCGTTTTGCCTTTCTGCGGCCCTGTTCTTTTCCTTTTGCTAAGCCTCCGGCCCTGCCGAAATCGCCGCCCACAGCGCGGGGAGCTTCTGCACATAGGCCGCAAAAGCGCTGGGCAGGCAGTATTCTTCTTCCAATTCCTTTGGCGTTACAAAGCGCGCCTTTCCAAGCGTGCCTTCCACCAGGGCGGCGACCCCTTCCATCTTCCACTCCACGTGGGTAAACACGTGTTTTGCCTTTCCCGCGCTTTGGATCGCCTGCACCTGCAGCCCCTGCGCCCGCAAAGCGTTTTCCGCTTCCCGCAGCGAAAGCGCGCCGTCTTCGCCCGGCAGCTCCCACAAACCGGCGAGCAGCCCGGTCTTGGGGCGCTTTTGCACGGCCACGCGCCCCGCCCGGTCAAACAGCACAAAGACCGTGCGCGCCTCCACACGCCGGGCCTTTTTTTCGGCTTTTTGCGGGAATTCCGCCTGCCGCCCTGTTTTGTTTGCCAGGCAAATGGCTGCGAGCGGGCAGGCGCCGCATCTGGGCGCGCCGTTTGGCAGGCAGACCGTTGCGCCCAGCTCCATCAGCGCCTGGTTAAAGTCCCCCGGGCGGTCTTGGGGCAGCACAGCGCTTATGGCCCGAGCAAATTCTGCCTTGGTCTTTTCTTTTAAAATATCTGCTCCGCTCAAAAGCACCCGGCTGAGCACCCGCAGCACGTTGCCGTCCACCGCCGGCTCCCGCTGTCCAAAGGCGATGCTGGCGATAGCCCCGGCCGTGTAGCGGCCAATGCCGGGCAGGCTGCAAAGCTCTTTTGCCGAAGCCGGCACATTGCCGCCGTGGCATTCCACAATGATCTGCGCAGCCTTTTGCAGATTGCGGGCCCGGTTGTAGTACCCCAAGCCTTCCCACAGCTTCAAAAGCTGCTCTTCCGGCGCTTCGGCCAGGTCTTTTACGGTGGGCAGCGCCTGCAAAAAACGCTGGAAATAGGGCAGCGCCGCCTCCACACGGGTCTGCTGCAGCATGATCTCCGACACCCACACCGCGTAGGGCTGGGGGTCGGAACGCCAGGGCAGCACCCGCGCCGAACGGCCGTACCAGGCAAGAAGGGGCGCGGGGATCTCCCCGAGCAGCGATTGGTTTTCGATCATTACATTCTCCCGATAAAAAGGGCGGGCCGCATGAGGACCCGGCCCGCCCTTTGTTCTGTAAATGTACTCACTCCGAAAGCTCGATGTACTCCGCGCTGACGTAGCCGGTGGTATCGCCCGACTGGATCAAATACCAGTCGCCGTCCTCTTCCAAAATGGTGACGGTCTCGCCATCCTCGAGCTGCTCGAGCACCTCCGCGTCGGTCGAAGGCTTCTCGCGCACGTTCAGGCTGCTGGCGTTCACCGTGCCGGTGCGCTGCGCCTCTGGCTCTTCACCATCCGGCTCGCCGGTAGAATCGAGCAGGTACAGGGTCTTGTAGTTGCCGTAAACATCCACCAGCCCGCACTCCACATTGCGGGTGACCACGGCGTAGCCTTCGCTGAACTCCCCGGCCGAAAGGTACTGATAGTCCACCACCACAGAGCCGATGTTGTCGATGTATCCCCACAAGCCCTCAGCATTCTGAACCGGCGCGCGGCCATTTGCAAAGGCGCCCGCCGCGGCAAACTGCGGCTCAATCACGGTTTGGCCTTCCGTGTTCACATACCCCCACAGGCCGTCCACCTGCACGGCTGCCAGGCCCTCCGAGAAGCTGCCTGCGCCGTCAAAAACAGTGTCAAAGGCCTGCTGGCCGCGGCGGTTGAGGAAGATCCAGCCGCCGTCGGCGTTCTGTACCGCCGCAAAGTTTTCGGCGTATACACCCACGCCGCGAATGGAGACGGGCGCAACGGTCTCGTTCTGGCTGGTAATAAGGTAGTACTGCGTGCCGCCCGTTCCTTCGGTGCCCACAAAGGCCAGGCCTTCCGAAAAATCGCCCGCCTCGTCGTACTGGTTCTCCACGGCCAGCGCACCGGCGGTATCCACATACCC
Organism: uncultured Christensenellaceae bacterium; assembly: GCA_944384305.1. Lineage (GTDB taxonomy): Bacteria > Bacillota > Clostridia > Christensenellales > CALWSW01 > CALWSW01. The sequence continues at coordinate 40,555 of CALWSW010000002.1, read as the reverse complement.
CCAGCCCTCGCTGCTCAATACCCGCGCCAGACCGTCGCAGAAGTTGCCGGCATCCTCGTACGTGGGGTCCACCACAAACTCGCCCGTGGCGTTGATGAAGCCCCAGCGGTCGTTATACTTCACGGGGGCCAGGCCGCCCGAAAACGCGCCGGCATCCTGGTACAGCGGGTCGATCACCCACGCGCCGGAAGCATCGATCACACCGTATACCGTAGCGCCGTTCTGCGCCACCGAAACAAAGGCGTATCCTTCGGAAAACGCGCGCGCGTCGGTAAACTGCGCCTCGATGCTGATCTCGCCCGTGTTGGACTTATACCCCCACACGCTGCCCGCGCGGTAGGGCACAAGCAGCACGTCCGCCTCCTGTTCGGGCAGGGGGGACGTGACCGGGGGCGTGGCCTGGTCTGCCGCGCTCCCTTCGATGTTGTTGCCGCCGTAAAACAGCGCAAAGCCGGCAGCCGCTATCACCACGGCCAAAAACGCCGCCAGATAGATCGCACCGACGCTGAGCCTGCGCCTTGTTCTTCTCATACAGACCTCCTCTTGCCGCAAAAGCCGGCCGGCCCTGCGGAAGGTGATGCGGGAACACAGTCCCCTGCGGCCGGGCAAGACCCGCCCTTCCGCTTTGTTTTACTATAACACAAATCGGGCTGGATAGAAATCCACCCCTTCCTGTTTTTACAATTTCGTCAAGATGCTGCCCGCCCTCAAAACCCACCCCAAACTTCCTTGCTGCGCACAAAAGTTTTTGGGCCCCGGGCACGCTCGTTCGCTTCGCAGGTCCAAGCCCCTCCACGGGGCCCCGGGCGCGTTCTTGCCTTTCGTTAAAAAAACAAAAGGAGCGGCCAAGCGAACGGTGAAAATTCCGCGAATAAGGCACCAGCCTATTCTTTGGCAGCTCCTTCGGTTTTTTCTCTGCTACTTCTTCGGCTTTTTGGGGTACACATACTGAATATCGGCGTTGGCCCTGCCGTCCCGAACGGTCAGCAGCGCGTAAGTCGGTTCGCCAAAGCGCGGCAGAGCGACCGAGCCGGGGTTGACGATGAGCATGCCGCCGTTGTTTTCCAAGAGCGGGCGGTGGGTGTGCCCAAACAGCGCCACATCCGCCTCCTTTTCCTTGGCGGCGTAATACAGCCGGTCGGTGGAAAAATACACGCCGTAGCGGTGGCCGTGGGTACAGAACACCCGCACACCGTCGAACTCCAGCGTCAGTTCGTCGGCTTCGGGGGAACCGAAGTCGTTGTTGCCCCGCACCACGCCCAGGGGGATACCGGCTTCGCGGATGACCCGCGCGTCAGAAGAATAATCGCCCAAAAAAAGCGCGGCGTCCAGCGGGCCCGCGGCCGCCAACGCGTCCTTTAGGGCGCGCAGGTTGCCGTGAGAGTCCGAAAACACCCCTATGCGCGTCAGCTTCATGCCCGGGTCTCTCCCTGCAGCACCTCGTGGAGCTTCCTGAGCGCCCGGCCACGGTGGCTGTCGGCATTCTTTTCGTCAGGCGTCAACTCGGAATAGGTCTTTTGAAAGCGCGGCACGTAAAACAGCGGGTCGTAGCCAAAGCCGCCCGTTCCGCGCGGCGCGCGCAGAATGACGCCCTCGCTCTCGCCGCGCAGCACGATGGGGGCCTTGCCCTCCCGCACGAGCGCAACGGCGCACACAAAGCGGGCGGTGCGCGCATCGTCCGGCGTGTTTTCCAAATTTTTCAGCAGCTTTTGGTTGTTGGCCAGATCGTCCCCGTGGCCGCCGGCGTAGCGCGCCGAATACACGCCGGGCTCGCCGCCCAAAGCGTCCACCTCCAGCCCCGAGTCGTCCGAAAGCACGGCGCAGCCGGGCAGCAGCTTCTGGATCTCAGAAGCCTTCTTCAGCGCGTTTTCCTCAAAGGTTTTGCCGTCCTCTTCCACCTCGGCTTCCACTCCGGCTTCCCTCATGGAAAGGATCTCCTCAAACCAGGGCGAAAGGATCTTTTTGATCTCGGCAATCTTGTTTTTGTTGTTCGAAGCGATGATGAGTTTCATAGTCGTTACCCTATCTGTTTTTTCTTTTGTTTGCCCCGCGCAGGCAGCGCCTCACTTTTTGCGGGCCATTTCTTCCTTCAGGCGGGCCATCATCCAATCGTCAATGGCCTTTTGCTGCAGCTTGTTCAATGCAGCGTTGCCCTTTTCGGCCAGCTCCAAAAGGCTGAGCAGCTCTTCTTTGCCCACCGGGCGCTTTTCCCCCGTACCCTGCACTTCAATGAACCCGCCGTTGCTCATTACAACGTTGACGTCGGCCTCGGCCGAAGAATCCTCCACATAGCAAAGGTCCAGCATGGGCACGCCGCCCACCACGCCGCAGCTCACGGCCGAAACCGGGGGCTTTAGGCAGCGGTCGGCACAGTTGAGGGTGTAAAGCGCCAGCGCCACCGCCACGTAACCGCCGGTGATGGCGGCCGTGCGGGTGCCGCCGTCGGCCTGAATAACATCGCAGTCCACAATGATCTGGCGCTCGCCAAAGCGCGAAAGATCCACGGCGTCGCGCAGCGAGCGCCCGATCAGCCGGCCGATCTCCACACTGCGGCCGTCCGGCCCGTTTTTGTAGTTCTCCCTCTTCTTGCGGGTGTTGGTGGAAGAGGGCAGCATGGCGTATTCCGCCGTCAGCCATCCCTTGCCGGAACCCATCAAAAAATTCGGCACGCGCGGTTCCACCATGGCGGTGCAAAGCACGCGGGTCCTGCCGAATTCCACCAGCACCGAACCGGGTGCGTGCATGGTGTAGTTGGTCTCAAAGCGCACCGGCCGGAGTTCGTCGTTGGCGCGGCCGTCCGTTCTAGCCATAAAAAAGCCTCCTCTTTTGTTTTAGGGGAAAGCCCCTTTTTTACTCTGTCAGTATTGTTATCATACCGCCGCAAGCCGGGCGCGTCAACCTCGCGCAGGGTGCCGGCGGCCGTTCTTCTTCAGCCCTGTGTCAGGTCGTTTGCGCCGCTCTTTGCCATCACGGGCCCCGCTTCAAACAGCGGCGTGCCGTTTACCTGCAATACTGCCGCCGGCACCCCGAACTGCGCGCACACCAGCGCCGCGCACTCCTGCGCCCGCTCGGAAAGCTTGGGGTGTTCCAACAGGTTTTCGGCCTCGGCAGAAAGCTCTATTTTTGCCACGCCCCCCTCGGCCGTAACGCTCAAAAGCCGTGTGCCTTCGGGGAAGCAGGCGCGCAGCGCGTCGGTCTGCGCCGGGCCCTTCAGCAGCTCATTGAGCGCCCCTGCCAGCGTGACCTCCCCTTCCACCGCCCGTTCCACCGGCACCACCAGGCTGCTTTCGTAATTGGGGAAGTACAGCGTAACGGCCGCCCCTTCCCCGCTGTTTGCCGCGGCGGGCGCGATCTCTGCGTTGAGGGGGAGCCTGCCAAAGGCCGCCGAAACATCCGTGCCGTTCGGAAGGGCTTTTGCTTCCTTCCCGTCGATCAAAATGCGCACCGAATCGACGGTAGGGAACTCCATCATGGTGTTGACCACCGAGGTCACCAGGTTCCGCTCGGCCGCGGCGCTCACTGGCGCTTCCATGCCCGCAAGGTCAACGCGCGCCTCCCCTTCCACAATGCGCAGATCGATCTGCGTGCCTTCGGGCAGGGTGGGCACGAGCCCGCACGAGGCGGCAAAAGCCCTGTTCGCCTCGCTGTCCACCAAGCACCTGAGCGCCGCTTTGCCAATGCCTTCTTCCCAGGGAATGGCGCGCACCACCGGCACCATCAGTCCGTTTTCGTCGGCGTAGTAAAGCACGGTGTCGCGCAGCGCCCTTTCCGGCTGCGCGGCGGCGGGGGCGTCGGGCGCTCCGCAGGCCGCAAGGCCAAACAAAACGCAAAAAAGCAGCGCGGCAAATCTTGTTTTCATGGCGTCCTCCATCTGTTATAATAAATTAGTTTCCAAGAAAGGGGCCTTGCCCTTCCATTGGGCCCTGTGCGTTCCCCGGCGCTTTCCCTTTGCCCAGGAGCACTTTTAAAGGAACGCCGGCCGTTTGTTTTTTTCATTTTATGTGGCCGGCGGGGCGTGCAGTACGAAAAGGCGCGCCTTTGCTTTGGCTAAGATATTACGAGGTAACGATCATGGCAATGGACGGCCTGACTCTCGCTTCTTCCATCCGCGAAATGGAAGGCCAGCTTTTGGGCGCCCGCATAGAAAAAATCTACCAGCCCGAGCGCGACGAGCTGATCCTCGCCCTGCGGGGCAGCCACCGCCTGCTGCTCTCTTCCCACGCGGCCAACTGCCGCGCGCAGCTCACCAAAGTCTCACGCCAGAACCCCGCCGAACCGCCCATGTTCTGTATGCTGCTGCGCAAGTACATCCAAAACGGGCGCATCGCAGGGTTTTCGCAGCCCCACTTTGACCGCGTGCTGGAGATCGAGATCGCCGCGGCCGACGACTTTGGCGAGCCCGCTTCCTACTTTCTCATCGCCGAGATCATGGGCAAGCACTCCAACATCGTGCTGGTCAAAAACGGCGTGGTCATCGATTCCATCCGCCACGTCACGCCCTCCATTTCGAGCGTGCGCGTGCTCATGCCCGGGGTGCCCTACGCGCCGCCCCCCAAGCAGGACAAAGCCGACCCCCGCGAGGCGGACGAAAGCTCCATCCGCGCCGCGCTCGAAGCGCACCCCGAAGGCAAGCTCGGCCGCACCCTCCTTTCTTTGTGGTCCGGCCTTTCGCCCGCCGCGGCCGAAGAGATCGCCCTGCGCGCCGCGCAGAGCGCCGAACTCTCGTATGGCGCGCTCGACGGCGCGCGCAAGGCGCTCTGCGTCAAGCGCATCGCCGCTTTCTTTGAAGATGTGCGCGCCGGCCGCTTTGCCCCCACGCTCACCCTCGACCCTGTGGGCAACCCGGTGGGCTACTTTGCCTACAGCCCCATTTCCGTCAGCGAGAGCGCCAAGAAGCATTTTGATTCCACCGGCGCCATGCTGGACGAATACTACGGCCTGCGGGAAAAGGCCGAGCTCACCCGGCGCAAGGGCCACGCTTTGAACCGCGTGCTGCAAAACAACATCGAGCGCTGCCGCAAAAACCTCGCCCTGCAGCAGGACATTCTGCAAAGCTCCGCCAAAATGGAAGAAAACCGCCTGTTCGGCGAGCTTTTGACGGCAAACGCCCACGCCCTGCCCAAGGGCGCAAGAGTTGCGCGCGTGGTCAATTACTACGACGAAGCGGGCGCCACGGTGGACATTCCCATGGACCCGGCGCTCTCCCCCGCCCAAAACGCCCAAAAGTACTACAAAAAATACGCCAAACAGAGCGCCGCCTACAGTATGGCCGGCGCGCGCATCAAAGAGATCCGTTCCGAGCTCGATTACCTGGAAGGGCAGCTTGAGAACCTCAACAACTGCACGGAAGACAACGAGCTTTTGGAGGTGCGGGAAGAACTCATCCGCGAAGGGTACGTGCGCCCCGAGCGTGGCCGCAAACGCCCGCCCAAAATTGCCGAAAGCAAGCCCTGGCACTACCTTGCAAGCGACGGCACCGACATTTACGTGGGCAAGAACAACCTGCAAAACGACCGTCTGACCCTGCGCGACGCCGCGCCCGGCGACTACTGGCTGCACACCAAGAACATCCCCGGCTCGCACGTCATTGTAAAAAGCGGCAACCCCACAGAACAAACGCTTTTAGAGGCGGCGCTGCTGGCGGCGTGGGATTCCCAGGCCAAAAACAGCGCGCAGGTGCCGGTGGACTACACGCCGCGCAGGTTCGTCAAAAAGCCCGCCGGCTCCCGCCCAGGATTCGTTATTTTTTCCACCAATCGCACGCTTTACGTCACCCCCACCGAGGAAGCCGTTAAAAAACTCCGCCAGGTAAACTGACGGCCGTTTTGCTGCGGGAAGCAGCCCGCAGCAAAACGGCCGCGTGACCATAGCCCCATTTTCATGTTTACGGAGGAACAACCATGAGCGCATCCAAAGTCTACTTTGCCGATATGCACATCGGCAGCCACGACAACCTGCTCAAAAAGCTCGAACGCTTAATGAAGGCCGCCGGCTTTGAAAGCATCGACTTTACCGACCGCTTTGTCGCCGTCAAAATGCACTTTGGCGAACCCGGCAACCTCGCCTATTTGCGCCCGCAGTACGCCAGGGTGGTGTGCGATTACGTCAAGCGCCTGGGCGGCCGCCCCTTTTTGACCGACTGCAACACCCTTTACGTCGGCCGCCGCAAGAACGCCCTGGAGCACCTGGAAAGCGCTTACCAGAACGGCTTTAACCCCTTCCAGACCGGTGTGCAGACCATCATTGCCGACGGCCTGAAGGGCACCGACGACCTGGCCGTGCCGGTAGAGGGCGGCGAGTACGTAAAGGAAGCCAAGATCGGCCGCGCGCTGATGGACGCCGACATCGTCATTTCCCTCACCCACTTCAAGGGCCACGAAATGGCGGGCTTTGGCGGCGCGCTCAAAAACCTCGGCATGGGCGGCGGCTCGCGCGCCGGCAAAATGGAAATGCACAACGCCGGCAAGCCTTACGTCAAGCAGGACCTGTGCGTGGGCTGCGGTATGTGCGCCAGGGAATGTGCCCACGGCGCGCCCATCGTTAAAAACGGCAAGTGCACCATCGACGAGAGCCGCTGCGTGGGCTGCGGCCGGTGCATCGGCGTCTGCCCCAAGGACGCCATTGCCACCCACAACGACGAGGCCAACGACATTATGAACTGCAAGATCGCCGAGTACACCAAGGCCGTCGTGCAGAACCGCCCGGCTTTCCACATCTCGCTCGTCATCGACGTTTCGCCCTTCTGCGACTGCCACAGCGGCAACGACATCGCCATCGTTCCCGACGTGGGCATGTTCGCCTCCTTCGACCCCGTGGCCCTGGACGTGGCCTGCGCCGACGCCGTCAACGCCCAGCCGCCCATCGCCGGCAGCCTGCTCGCCAGCGCAGCCGCCCACGAAAACGCCCCCTGCTGCCACGACCACTTTGCCGCCGTTTCGCCCGACACCAACTGGAAGTCGGCCATTGAGCACGGCGTGAAGATCGGCCTGGGTCAAACGGAATACGAGCTGGTTCAGGTGAAGTAACGCCTGCTCTTCACTGCACAGTTCCATTCTCTACCAAAAAAGGAAGGGCCCGCACACAGGCAGGCCCTTCCTTTTTTTCGCTGTTTCCGGTGCCGTTATACCCCTGCCCATTGCGCAGTTCCCGGCACAGTTCCCTCGCCAGCGCTGCCAGAATAAATCCTTTCTCAGTAACCTTCCACATAAAGCACAAGTGGAAAAAGTCATCCTCTTGCTCCACTTTAAACATTTCTAATATCTTGTTTTAGGCGTAACGGCAAAGGCATAAAACTCAGGTTTTGTGTTTGACACGGGTGGTTACTTCCCTTACGAACCGTTTTCGGTATCTTCATCTCCTCTTCCGTCTTTCCCACGAGCCCAACATATTTCCTCTGTACATCATGGGTAACCGCCAGAACCATTTTTTTACTTTGTAGTGCTTCACCCGATCCGGCCTACGATGGCGTCAAGAATCTACCCGCAGTATTCTTCTACTTGCTTATAAATAACCGAAAGCTTCCGCAAAATGGCAACGCTAATCCGATTGATGTCGTTTCAAGCGTTTCGCATAACCTTGGATGACCTCTTTTCATCAATGGTCACGGCCAAACCCAACATGTGGACAATACTGGAGATGGTTGTCTAAAATTGCTCATTCTGTACAACGTGGTTGGTAGCGATGACCAGAAAGTTAAAAACTGGCCGATTGTCATCGTTTTACAGGCAAGTCTGGCGGTAAGGCATCCAAAAAATTCAGTGTTCTGCATTGTTTTTTGCTGTCCGGCATAGTGATCTACCCTCTCTCCATTAAATGATTGATTACTTTTTCATATTGGCAATAGAGATTCTCTGGCGTGGCATTTTTTGACTGTTTACGTTTTCTTAAAATGATATCTTTCACATAATTATCATACTGGGTAAGAAGAAAAGATTTTGCCGTTTCTCTAAGAACATCGATATCATATACGCCCATATTAATTCCGGTACAAAATTTCTCCATGCTCTTCAAATACTCATCACGCTTTTCTTCGCTAACTGGATTTTTCGCTTCGGGGTTTATATTGGGATATTTTTCTCTTATGATACTGAACTCTTTTAATGTCTCGATTTTTCTTGCTCGATTCGCAGAAGCCAAGTAAGTAATGGCGCTACAAACAACACCGATAATAGCAGCTAGAGCTGCGACCATATTCCAGTCTGGTTTAGAACCTTTCTGGAAAAACAATGCAATGATTACCAATACTACCAAGCCGCCTAAAATCATCCAAAGCAAGGAATAAAAAATCTTTCCACTCACATCAGTACACCCGCCTTTCACCAATCACTATCTCATAAATAAATTAAAGGAGATTTATAGGATTCCGACTCAATCAAAACAACTTGTTTTTGTCAACTATTTCTCTGATGACAGCAGCATTTTATTCAAACATAATAATAATTCTTCTTGTTCGGCTATAGGGCTATAGTAGCAAAAAACAGGTGCATCGTTGTCGAATCAATACTTGCCAAATTAGTGGTTTTAGGGACCATCAAATCAAAATACTCCCTGCCAACCAAAAAAGCTGTAAAATACCCCCGAAAGCTGGGTAAGCATATGCTTTTATTCTGTGGTCAGCCTTCTCTTAGACGTTTTTGCCAGCTGTTCATTTGAAGTCATGGCGATTTCCTCCGTTTTTTGCAGAAATCCGATAAATTTCCATTTCGATCCTATCGTCGGCACATCATTCTATCAAGAACCTGTTTTGTTGCTGCATTGCTCTATCAGCCATAGAATTAAAATAAAAAAGCGTCAGATTGCACAAAACGCCCTTTCAGGCCAAACCGCTGGCCGGGAAGGGCGTTTTGTGAATTTTTCTTTTTTCAAGTTACTTGTTCAAATTGCGGCTGCCGGGCTTTACCGCCACCGAGCCCTGTTTGCACAGCGGGCAGTCCTCGGGCTCCCAGGAAAGCACTTCCATAGAGAGCACGGCCTTAAAGGGCACGCCGAAGTCCACCTGGCCGTTGGAGCGGTCGACGATGGAGCCAACGCCCACCACCTCGCCGCCGGCGGCGCGCACCAGCTCGATGACCTCGCGCACACTGCCGCCGGTGGTCACCACGTCCTCGGTCACCAGCACGCGCTCGCCAGGCTGCACGGCAAAGCCGCGCCGGAAGGTCATGACGCCGTTTTGGCGCTCGGCAAAGATGTTGCGCACCTTCAGGGCGCGCGCGGTCTCGTAGGCGATGATGATGCCGCCCACCGCCGGGCCAGCCACCAGGTCGATCCTTTCGTTGCGGAAGTACTCGGCGAGCTCGGCGCACATCATTTCGCTGTACTCGGGGTACTGAAAGAGCTGGGCGCACTGCATGTAGTGGTCGCTGTGGCGGCCGCTGGTGAGCTGGAAATGGCCGGTGAGCATGACGCCGGTCTCTTTGAAGATCTCGATGATGCGTTCTTTGGAAAGCATGGCAGACTCCTTTTGATCATTGGTGCTTGTAGGGTTGGGCAGTGCCGCCGCTCAGTCCTCGCGGACCGCGCCGGTGAGGGAACGGAGGGTCTCGATCCCGTTTTCCACGCAGAAGCGCTGCAGGCCGTCGATGATGATGGGCAGGGCGAAGGGGTCGAGCAGGTTGGCCGTGCCGACCATAACGGCCGTTGCGCCGGCGAGCATGAATTCCACCACGTCGGCAGGGGTCATGATGCCGCCCATGCCCACCACGGGGATGCCGACCGCCCGCGCGGCCTGGTACACCATGCGCACCGCCAGAGGCTTGACGGCCGGGCCGGAATAGCCCGCCGTTTTGTTTTTGATGACCATGCGCCGGGTGACGGGGTCGATGGCCATGCCCGTGAAGGTGTTGATGAGCGAAACGGCGTCTGCCCCACCCTGCTCGGCCGCTTTGGCGCAGTCGGCAATGGAGGTGACGTTGGGGGTGAGTTTGACCATCAGCGGCACACCGGCGTTTTGCCTGGCGCGCCTTGTGACCTCTTCGATGACGGCGGGGTCAGTGCCAAAGGGCACGCCGCCGGCGTGTACGTTGGGGCAGGAGATGTTCAGCTCGATCATGTCCACACCCGAACCGGCGAGCTTTGCCGTGATCTCGGCGTAATCCTCCACAGAGCTGCCGGCCACGTTGGCGATGATCGCCGTGCCGTAGGTCTTCATCACGGGCAGCACGTCCTGCAAAAAGACCTCAATGCCGGGGTTTTGCAGCCCCACAGCGTTGAGCATGCCGTACGCCGTGCCGGTGAGCCGGGTGGGGGGATTGCCCTCGCGCGGGGCCAGGGTCAGCCCTTTGCAGGAAATGCCACCCAGAATGGAAAGGTCGTAGAGCTTGGCGTACTCTGCGCCGAACCCGAACGTGCCGCTCGCGGCAATGACGGGGTTTTTCAGGTGCAGTCCGCACAGTTCGACCGAAAGATCCGCATGATCCATCACAGCACCACCTCCCGAAGCGAAAAGACCGGGCCGTCGGCGCACACCCGCTTGATGTGCACCCCGCCGTCCTCCCCGCGGATCTCGCAGGCGCAGCCCAGGCAGGCGCCCAGGCCGCAGCCCATGCGTTCCTCAAGCGAAATATAGCAGGGGATGCTCTGCGGCATGCCCGCCGCAAGCGCCTGGTACATGGGCTTGGGGCCGCAGGCGAACACGGCGTGCGGCCGGGCGGCGGCAAGGTCGCCCAGCATTCCCTTTACGGCAAAGCCGGCGATGCCGAACGAGCCGTCGTCGGTGTAGGAGCGCACATCTGCGTAGCGGCCCAGCTCGGCCGTGCCGTAAACATAATGGCTGTTTTTAAAGCCGATGTAGGCCCGCACCGAAGCGCCGGATTCGTAGAGCTTGCGCGCGGTAAAGAGCAGGGGCGCCACCCCCAGCCCGCCGCCCAGGAGCCACACGGTCTTTCCCGCGTAGTCCTTGACGGGGAAGCCCTTGCCCAAGGGGCCCAGGGCCAGCACCTCCTGCCCGACCAGCAGTTCGGACATGGCGCGGGTACCCTCGCCCTTTACGGCGTAGATCAGGGTCAAGGTGCCGTCTGTGGGGTCGGCGTCTGCAATGCTGATGGGCCGCCTGGCCAGCACGCGGGGGATGCGGATATGCGCAAAACAGCCCGCTTCGGCCTCGGCCGCAAATTCCCGCGCGCCCTTCAACACCAGCTTGTAGGTATCCCGCGCGACGGGGTAGTTGAGCGCGGTGCGCATGGTATGATCGTTCATTTCCTAAAGGACCTCTTTGGTAAGGATTTCGATTGTTTGGTGCCGCCGGGCAAAGCTCAGCCGATGCTGCCGCCCACGGCCGAAAGCAGGTCGGCCTTCATGCGCAGCGCTTCGCTGCGGGCCGCGTCCACAAAGTGCGTGCCCGGCTGCTTCTTGTGGGCGCACAGCAGCGAGCGCGAGGCGTTGACGATGGCGCCGCCCCCCTTTTTGCCGAACGTGCCGGCGAGCGACGCGCCCGAGCCGCCCTGCGCGCCGTAGCCCGGTACCAAAAAGTAGGTGTGGGGCAGCAGCTTGCGCAGCGCAGCGCCCTGTTCGGGGTAGGTGGCGCCCACCACCGCGCCCACGGCGCTGTAGCCGCTCTCCCCTACCTGCCCTGCGCCCCAGCCGTCCACCAGGGCGGCGACGTGCTCGTACAGGGGTTTGCCGCCGCACACAAGGTCCTGCAGCTCCCCGCCGGAAGGGTTGCTGGTTTTTACCAGCACAAAAATGCCCTTGCCGTGCTCCCGGCAGGCGTCGGTAAAGGGCTTGATGCCGTCGGTGCCCAAGTAGGGGTTGACGGTCACAAAATCGGTCTCAAAGGCGCTCACGCGCCCCTTGCCTGCCGGCGCGCCCGCAAGGAAGGCGTTGGCGTAGGCTTCGGCGGTAGAGCCAATGTCGCCCCGCTTGACGTCGGCAATGACCATCAGTCCGCACCGCTTGGCGTACTGCATGGTCCGAAGGAAGGCCCGCATCCCGGGCAGGCCGTACATTTCGTAAAAAGCCACCTGTACCTTGACGGCGGGAAGAATGTCGCAAAGCCCGTCAATGAGCGCCTTGTTGTACTGGAAGATAGCCTCGCTCGCCTCTTCCAGCCAGGCCGCATCCTCTTTTTCGCTCGCGAAGAACCCTTCGGGAAAGTACTCCACGCGGGTGTCCAGCCCCATGCAGGTGGGGTTTTGGGTGCGCACGACCGCCTCGGTCAAAAGATCCACGCTGTGCTTCATGCCTTTGCCCTCCGCTCACAGGTTTTGGGCGGTCATTTTGCCGCCCAGAATGGTGCGCACCACCCGGCCCTTCAGGCGCTTGCCGAAAAAGGGCGAGTTCGCGCTCTTGGAATGGTTGTTTGCCTGCGTGTAGACCACGCTGGCCTTGGGGTCGGCCAGCGTGATGTCGGCCGCCGCGCCCTCTTCGATGACGCCACCCGGCACGCCCAGCACCTCGGCCGGCCGGCAGGACATGTGCTCCACCAGCTGCCCGTAGGTGAGCACGCCGGGTTCCACCAAATTGGTGATGCCCAGCGAATAGGCCGTCTCCAGCCCGATGATGCCGTTGGGCGCGGTGAGGAAGCCGCTCTCCTTTTCCCACGCGGCGTGGGGGGCATGGTCGGTGACGATGCAGTCTAAGGTGCCGTCGGCCAGGCCCTGTTTGATGGCCTCCACGTCGCGCGCGGTGCGCAGCGGCGGGTTCATCTTGGCGTTGGCGTCGTAGCCCTTACACCACTCGTCGGTCGCGCTGAAGTAGTGCGGGCAGGTCTCGCCCGTGGCTTTGACGCCCCGGGCCTTGGCCTGGCGCAAGAGCTCCACGCCCAGCGCGGTGGAAATGTGGGCGATGTGCACCCTGCAGTCCAAAGCTTCAGCCAGAATGAGCTCGCGCGCGAGCATGACCTCTTCTGCCGCGCGGCTGATGCCCTTGATGCCGAGAATGGCCGAGACCTCGCCCTCGTTCATGGCGCCCTCGCCGGCCATGGAAAGATCCTCGCAGTGCGAAATGATGAGCGCGCCAAAGTTTTTGGCGTATTCCAGGGCCAATCTCATGCGCTGCGCGCTCTCCACCGGCCGGCCGTCGTCCGAAAACGCCACGGCGCCGGCGGCAAGCAGCCCGCCCATGGGGGTCATCTCTTCGCCCAAAAGCCCTTTGGTAACCGCTGCAATGGGGTACACCCGCGCGTGCCCCGCCTCTTTGGCGCGGTCCAAGATGTACCGGGTGACCACCTTGTTGTCGTTGACGGGACTGGTGTTGGGCATGCAGGCCACGGCGGTAAAGCCGCCGTGCGCGGCGGCCAAGGTGCCGGAAGCGATGTCTTCCTTATACTCGAACCCGGGCTCGCGCAGGTGCACGTGCATATCGATGAACCCCGGCATCACGTGCAGGCCGCGCGCGTCCACCACTTCGCCGGCTTCGGCTTCGCTGCCGCGCGGCAAAAGGGCCTTGACCACGCCGTCTTCCAAAAGGACGTCCCATTCCCCGCTTTTGCCGCGGGGGTTGACGAGCGTACCGTTTTTGATGAGGGTCTTCATTTGCTGTTACCTCCCACGAGCAGACTCAAAACAGCCATGCGAACGGCCACGCCGCAGTGCACCTGACGCTCCACCAGGGAGTGCGAGGCATCGGCGGTGGCGTTGTCGATTTCTACGTTGCGGTTCATGGGGCCGGGGTGCATCACGACGCAGCCCGGCTTGGCGAGCTTGAGCACCTCTTCGTTGATGCCGAAGAAGCGGGCGTATTCCCCCACCGAGGGGATGAGCCCGGCCTTCTGCCGCTCGCGCTGGATGCGCAGCGCCATGACGACGTCGGCGCCCGTCACGGCTTCGCGCACATCGTTGGTAACGGTAGCGCCGTACTTTTGAAAGGCCTCGGGCAAAAGCGTGGTGGGGCCGGCAAAGGTCACCGAAGCGCCCATGGTGGTAAGGCCCCACAGATTGGAGCGCGCCACGCGGCTGTGCAGCACGTCGCCCACAATGGCCACCTTCAGCCCCTCGATGCGCCCGAAGCGGGTGCGCATGGCGAGCATGTCCAACAGCGCCTGGGTGGGGTGCTCGTTCAGGCCGTCACCGGCGTTCAAAACGCTGGCGTTCACGTATTCGGCAAGCTTGTGTGCCGCGCCGCTCATGGGGTGGCGGATGACGATGGCATCGGTGCCCATTTGGTCCAGGGTCTTGCCGGTGTCCTTTAAGGATTCGCCCTTTTGCACGCTCGAGGTCGAGGCCACGATGTTGGAGACCGTCGCGCCCAAATACTTCGCCGCCAGCTCAAAGGACGTGCGGGTGCGGGTGCTGTTTTCGTAAAACAGCGTGACCACCGTTTTGCCCTGCAGCAGGGGCAGGCGCTTATCCTTGCTCTCCACCACGGGCAGCATGGTCTCGGCAACGTCCAAAATGCCTGTAATCTCCTCCTTGGTAAGGCCCTGCAAGCCCAGGAGGTTCTTGTGTTGAAACTGCATCTAGCTCTCCTTTAGCGCATCTAGCTCGGTCGTAAAATTCCAAAGGTCTTTTCTGCCAGCGCAGATCAGGCCCTTTCGAGTATCTGTACTTCGTCCCTGCCGTCGGTCTCCAACAGGCGCACGGCCACGCGCTCGGCGTAAGAGGTGGGAATGTTCTTGCCCACGTAGTCCGGCCGCACGGGCAGTTCCCTGTGGCCGCGGTCGACGAGCACCGCCAGCTGTACCAACGCGGGCCGGCCGAGGTCGATCAGCGCGTCCATGGCGGCGCGCGCCGTGCGGCCGGTAAAAATAACGTCGTCCACCAACACGGCCGTGCAGCCCGTGACCTTGGGCAAACCGTCCTTTGCCGGCCGGCCGCGCGTGCCGGGGGCCAGGTCGTCCCGGTAGGGGCGCACGTCCAATTCGTACACCGGCACCTCTACCCCTTCGGCCGCGCCGATGTTTTTTGCCAAGCGGCGGGCGATGGTCAGCCCCCGCCGCACGATGCCGAAAAGCACGAGGCTGCTGACCCCGCCGCAGCGCTCGAGGATCTCGTACCCCATGCGCCTGAGCGCGCGGTCGATGGCGTCCTGCTCCATGACCGCGGCCTTGACCCTGTATTCTGGCATTCCACTTCCTCCGGTTTTTGGGCGGGCTGCCGCCCGCTGCGCCGCTTTTCCCTCCGGCTGCCCGCGGCGCACAAAAAAACCGCAGGCCGAGAGACCTGCGGGCTGTTCGCGCAAAAACACATCCGCGGTCGTTGCCCTCGCGCGGATCTTTTTGCCCCTGCCTTTTCGGCATCTCGGTACCGAATTAAAGGAAAAAGCTCAATCGGTTGGTATCATATCACAAAACCTGCCCTGCCGCAAGGCGGGAAGCTTCTATTTTTCGTCCTTTTTTTCACCCTCTTCAGGGCCGGTGCAGAACGTAAAGAAGGTGGGGCATCTCCTTGCCGCGGTAAACTCTTACAAAGCTCGCCTCCACCGTCATGCCCAGCCGTTCTGCCACCCTTCTTGAGGGCGTGTTTTCCGGCCGGATCTGCGCCGTCACCTCCTTTGCGCCGAGCGCCGTAAAGGCGTGTTCCACGCAGGCGCGGGCGCACTCTGTGGCGTAGCCTCTGCCCCAATACGTTTTGTTAAAAATATATCCTACACCCAGCCGCTGCGCGCCACAGGCGGTCTCTTCGATCAGCCCGCACACGCCCGCAACATCGCCGCTCCCTTTTTCCACCGCCGCCAGGTAACTGTGGCCGTCGCGCTCGTAGCGGGCCAGGTTCGCCTCGATCCACTCCTTCACCTCTTCTTGGCTGAACCCGTGTTCCCAGGCGTACATGACCTGCGGGTCCTGCAAAAAGGCGGCAAGCGCGGGCTCGTCCTCCCAGGTCATGCGCCTGAGCGCCAGGCGTTCGGTCTCCAGCACGGTCTTCATGGCGTCCTCCTGTTTTGCCGGATCTGTTCCATCGTCACCCTTCTGCCCTGGGCACAAGCGACGCACAGGGCACGGTGACCATGTACTTGCGCACCATTTTGATGGGGCCGTACTGGCGCTTGGCCTGGCGCAGGCCGGGCAGGCCGACGTCTTCCTCGCGGTTGACATAGCGCAAAGTCTCCGAATCGTTGTGCCTGGCAAATTCCTGGTTGATGACGGGGTAGCCTCCGCCGTAGTCCCTGCGGCACTTTTCGATGTGCACAAAGAGCGTGTCGCCCACCACCTCGCCGATGGAAAGCGCCACCACCTTGCCCTGTACCCGCACCACGCCGCCCGTCATGCCGAGCTTTTCGTAGTGGTCCAGCACCTCCATGGTCAGCACGCGCTCTTCGGTCATATCCTCGCTGATGGTGTCTTCATGGGTCATGAAGTTGTGGAAGAATTCCCTGACCTCGGGCAGATTTTCCGCCGTGATGGGCTCAAACTCGTACCCCCCGTAGGTCTTTAAAAACTTGTTGATATGGTTCCTTTGGGTGTTATAGCGCCGGCCCTTGAGGGTGATGATGTCGGTTTTGTCGTAAAGGTAATCGTCCCAGGCAGGGTCGTGCGCCACCCGCACCTCGCAGCCAAAATGGTCGATGATGACGGGCAGCATCTCTTCCGGCACGGTGCCGAACACCAGCGGCAGCCCCAGCTCGCGCGCGCACTGGGCGACGGCGTCGAGCGCGGCGGAAGGGTCCCCTTCGCCCATGGGCACCGAAAAGCACAATTCGCCGTCGGTCTCGGTGTACTTGAGCACCAAAAAGCCCTCCACCACGGCGTATTCGGTCTGGTAATACTCCGCCCACATGGCGGTGGTGCCCACCGTGCAATCGGTGATCCGCCAGGGCAGCTGTTTAAAATAATCCGTCAGTTCGTGCGCATTTTCGTAAGTGACCTTTTGAAAGTCCAGCATTCGTAAATTCCTAACCCCTTGTGTTCAGTCGCCGCAAGGGCCCAAAATCCCCCGGGCGCTATGGTCGTGTGTTGGATGCGGCGCCGCCGGCAAAATACCGGCGGGCCTTGCAAAAAGGCAGCCCTGTTTTTAAAAAGCGGCGCGGCTTTTTTAGGCCTATGTTTCGCCCTTCCCCATGGCGCCCGGCTGCAAAAACTCGGGCAGGCTGCCGCCCGAAAGCTTTTGAAGAGCGCGCAGAAAATCCGCGGGCGGCGGCGCGCAAAAGGTCATCCGCTCGCCGCTTGTGGGGTGGGTAAGCTCCAGCTTGTAGGCGTGCAGCGCCTGCGCCGGCAGCCCCAGGTCGTTTTTTTGCCGGCCGTAGAGCGGGTCGCCCGCGACGGGGTGGCCGATGTAGGCCATGTGCACCCGGATCTGGTGGGTGCGGCCGGTCTCGAGCGTACATTCCACCAAACTGTGGCCTGGGTAGCGCTCCAGCACGCGGTAGTTGGTGGCGGCTTCCCGCCCGCTCGGCGTCACCGCCATTTTCTTGCGGTCCCTCGGGTGGCGGCCGATGGGAGCGCACACCCGGCCGCACGGCTCCTTGGGTGTGCCGTCCAAAATGGCCAGATAGGTGCGGCGGGCGGTCTTTTGCTTGATCTGTTCTGCCAGACTGTGCAGCGCGGCGTCGTTCTTGGCCACGACCAGCAGGCCGGTGGTGTCTTTGTCGATGCGGTGTACGATGCCCGGCCGCAGCTCGCCCCCCACGCCCGCAAGATCCTCGACCCAATACAACAGGGCGTTGACCAGCGTGCCGTCGGGATTGCCCGCCGCCGGGTGCACCACCATGCCGCGCGCCTTGTTGACGACGATGATGTCGGCATCCTGGTACACGATGTCCAGCGGGATGGGCTGGGGCTTTAGATCGACCGCCTCTACCGGGGGCAGGGCCAGCGTCACGGTGCTGCCCGGCTTGAGGCGGGCGTTGGCCTTGGCGGTTTTGCCGTCGATCTCGGCGCACCCCTGCTTGATGAGATTTTGAATGAAGGAGCGGGTCAGCCCCCCGGCGCGTTCGGCCAAAAAGCTGTCCAGCCGCTCGCCGGCCGCTTCTGCCGTAAACTGCAGGATCTCCTGTTCGTCGTTCATGGGCGGGGCGGCTCCTGGCTTTGCGCATCTTCCTGCCGGCCCGGCGCCTGGCCCTTTTCTTCCGGCTGGCCGGCCGGGGCCTGGGGGGGCGTTTGCTCTTCCGCAGGCTTCTTCGTGATCTTGGCGTACAGCCAGTCCACAAAAGTGCGGCCCTCAAAGAAGAGCAGGCGCACCATCAGCACCACAAATGCGATGATGACGAAAAAATCCGCCACATTGAAGACCGCGCCGCCCAGCACAGGCAGGTAGATCATGTCGATCACGTAGCCGCGCAAAAGGTAATCGATCTGGTTGCCCAGCACGCCCGCCACGAGCATGCCCAGCGCAAAGCGGGTGATGGGCCGCAGCTTTTTGCGCTGCGCGAGGATGAGGTACAGCGCCGCGGCCAAAAGCAGCAGGCGCAGCACGAGCCCCACGGCGTTGTTGCCGCGGATGACCGAGGTATTGTCGCCGTGGTTTTCGGCGTAATAGAGCATCACCGAATCGCCGATGAGGGGCACGCCGCCCACGGCGTAAATGAGCTGTGAGGCCGCGAGCTGCTTGGTCAAAAAATCCAGCCCGTAGCAAAGTACGATAGTCAGCAGTTCCAGCATGATTCACGCTCCCTGTGCCGGCCCGTCCGCAGCGGGCGTCTGGCCGGCGTGCTCTTTGGCCCCTTCGCTTTGCGCCGGGCCGGGCGCGTCTTCTGCCCCGGGGGCCTGCCCCGGCGCCTGCGCCCCGCCTTCTGCGGCGCTCGGGCCGTTTCGTTCCCCTGCTTGCTGCAGCGGGGCGTCCGCCTGCTCTTCCGGCGCTGTGGGCGCGCCTTCGGCTCCGTCTTCCCCTTTGGGGGCTGCTTTCCCTTCTTCCGGCTTCTTTTTGCCTTCAAAGAGCGCGAGCAGGGACTTGTCGGTCAGCACCGCCGCCACCAAAAGGATGGCGCCAATGGTCACGCAGCAGTCCGCCACATTGAACACCGGGAAGTTGATGAGGCAGAAGTCGAGCATATCGCGCACGTAGCCCAGGGCGATGCGGTCGATGAGGTTGCCGACAGCGCCCGAAAGGAGCAGCGTAAGGCTCAGGCGGGTCAAAACCGCGAAGGAACGGCGCTTTTTTAAAAGCACCGCCACGATGAGCGCACTCACCGCCACCGTGAGCACAATGAACAGCCAGCGCTGATTTTGCAGCAGGCTGAAGGCCGCGCCGCGGTTTTCCACATAGGTAAAATGGAACACCCCTTCTATGACGGGCAGCGACCCGCCGTACTGCGTGACCAATGCGCCCGCCGCCCACAGCTTGGTGAGCTGGTCCAGCACCACAAAAACCAAGAATACAATGACTTCTAACAAATAGAGTCCCCTCCGCTTGCGTTGGTGTAAGGCGGCAGCGTTCCGCCCGTTTTACGATCTGCCCGCTCCTTTACTCCTGCGGCTCGGGTTCGGGGCTGGCCGTCAGGGAAGAAAGGTCGGGGGCGGGAAGCGCCGGCACGCCGGAAATACCCAGGTCTGGCCAATCGGTGCTCTCTTCCACAAAATACCAGCGTTCGATGGAATTGTAGAGCTCGGTGTAGCGGATGTTGGTGCTGGGCACCAGTTCGGCCGAATACACCACCGAATAGGTCCTAAAGTAGAGCTGCACAAAGGGCAGTTCCTCTAAAAACAGCTCGTATACCGCCGCCACGCGCTCCTGCAGTTCGGATTCCGATGAGGCCGAATTGGCCCGCCGCAAAAGCTCGTCCATGCGCTCTGACGAATAGTTGCCGTAGTTGTAAGCGCCCTCCGTGCCCAAGAGCTCGGTCAGGTCGTAGCTTCGCGGCATCTGCATCCCCACCAGCGCCAGGTCAAACCCGCCCGCTTCCAGGGCGGTGGCGTAAGCGTTGGTCTCGCCGCTCCAAGCAGCGGCGGTCACATCCACCCGAATGCCCACCGCCCCCAGCTGTTCCTGGATGAGCGCAGCGGCGTCCCTGCGGGTCAGATCGTCCGGCGTGTCGTTGACGAGCAGGGTCAGACTGAGCTCGATGAGCGTGTCGTTCTGCCGCTGTTCACGCACACCGTCCCCATCATAATCTATCCAGCCCGCTTCTTCAAGCAGTTGTTCTGCTCTTTCGGTATTTGTGTCGTACACCAGGCTCTGGGAATCGTACAGCCAGGAATCGGGCGGAACGGGCAGGTCGGTCACTGCCATGTGGTTGTAGTAGCACTGCGAAATGATCTCCGGCCGGTCCAAAGCGTAGGCAATGGCCTGGCGCACCTTGCTGTCGCTCAGCCGCCAGGAATTGTGATTGAGAAACATCATTTCGCAGTGCTGGGTGTTCACCTCGTATACGTTCGTCACCCCTTCTTCGCGGTAGGTCGAAGCCGTGACGGAGTTGGTGGGAGCAAAGTTGACCTCGCGGATGCCGTACAGGCTCAGGGCCGACCCCTCTTCCATACACACCGCGCGGATGGTCTGGATGTAGGGCGTGCGCTTCCACCAGTTGGGGTTGGCGGTCAGTTCCACCCCCACCTCATCGTCCGCCGCGGCGATCGAATACGGCCCAGTGCCGGCGTTTTGGGTAAAATGCTCGCGCGAGACGATGGGGAAGGTCAAGGCGTAAAGCGCCGACATGCCGGCGTCTTTGCCGGTGACGATGAGGGTATACTCGTCCACAGCTTCAATGGAAGCGATCTTTTCGGCCTGCGCGGCGTAGACCGAACCGGCGTAGGCCTCGGCCTGCAGCACGCGGTAGGTGTAAATGACGTCGTTGGCGCTCAACGTGTCTTCGCTGCCGTGCCAGCGCACGTTGCGGCGCAGATTGACCGTCCAGGTCACGCCGCCGTCCGTGGTCGACCAGGTCTCGGCCAGCGCGGCCGTCAGCCTGGAGGTGTTGTCGTAGGCGAGCAAGGGCTCGTACACCAAAGAAAGCAGGCTTTGCACCTCGCGGTTATCGGCGAGCAGAGGGTCGAGCGTGGAATAATTGGCGGGAATGGCGGTGACCAGCACGCCCTCTGCCATGCTGCTCTCCCCCTCGTCGGCCAGCACGGGCGTAGGGCTGGCCGAAGGCGCGGGCATCTCCTGCCCGCAGGCCGCGCACAGCAAAAGCGCGGCGCACAGCGCAAACAGCAGGCAGGCCTTGGCCGCTCTTTTCGGCCGGTCACTCTTCTTCAAAGGCATTGGGGTAAAGTTCCTTGTATTTTTCATAGGCACGCTGCACCTTTCCGACGTACTGCTCGGTCTCGGGGTAGGGGATGCTGGTCAAAACCGACCCGTCCGGGCTGTATTCTTCCGAACTCAGCCACTCGGCCACGCGGTTGTGCCCGGCGTTGTAGGCGGCAAGGGCAGTTGCGGTCACAGGGAAGCGGTCGAAGAGGAAGCGCAGGTACCAGCAGCCGTAGCGGATATTGACCTCTGGCTCGCAGATCGCCGCGGGGTCGTATTCCTCGCCCAGCCGCCCGGCGATCCATTCGGCCGTGGCGGGCATGAGCTGCATGAGCCCCAGCGCGCCCTTGGGCGACTCGGCCTCCGTTTGCCAGCTGCTTTCTACATAGATCACCGCCGCCACCAAATAGGGGTCCAGGCCGTACTCGGCGGCATAGCCGGCGATCACGCCGGTGTACTCCAGCCGGTAGCTTTCCCTCTCCAGGCGCTGGCGCACCTTGCCGTACACCTCGGCCGCCAGCAGCAGCAAAAAGATCACAAGCAGAACAGCCAGCAGGCGCTTGGCGAGCCGGCTGCCCCTGGACGGCCGTTTTTTGCCGTTCCGCCCGGCAGGGCCTGCGCTTTGCCCCCGCTGTTCTGCCGGGCCGTTTGCCGTGCTCACCGGCCTTTTTCCCGTTTGGCGGGCTGGGTTGGGGCGCCTGCCGCCCGAAGCGCCGTAAGTTGCCATGGCCTTTTCAATCCCTTTCTGGCTTTCTGCCGGAACGCACCGCTGCAAGCGCCGCGCAAACGGCAGCCCTCAGCGCTTCCATGCTTTGGGAATTGTCGATGACGCGGCTGGCTTTTGCGATTTTTTCTGCATCGCTCAGCTGCGCGGCGATGCGCTCTTTGGCCGCGGCTTCGTCCAATCCGTCGCGCGCCTTCATGCGGGCGATGCGCACATCGTCGCTGGCTGTTATTACCCATACTTCGTCCACGCACCCTTCCATGCCGTATTCCAGCAAAAGCGGCGCGTCCAGCACAGCTTCCCCCGCGGGCTGGGCGCGAAGCGCCGCGAGCTTTTTTTGGATGGCCTTTTTGATGGCCGGGCGCACAACGGCGTTGTAACGCTCCATTTCGGCCGGATCCGAAAAAACCAACGCGCCCACCTTTTTGCGGTCCATCCGCCCGTCCGGTGTCAGGTAGTCTTCCCCCAGGAGCGAAACGACCGCCTGCAGGCCTTCCGTTCCCGGTTCCACGGCCTCACGGGCGATGGCGTCGGCATCCACGACCGCCAGCCCCTCTTCGCGGAGCATGCGCGCCGCCGTGGATTTTCCCGAGGCAATGGTTCCCGTCAATCCTATGATGAACATGTCTTCTTCCATGCCGGCGCCAGCGTTTCGGCCTTTGCCCGCTCTGTTCTTTTTGTCTTGTTACTTGGTGTCGTACCAGCTGTGGCCGGCGCGCACATCGGCCACGAGCGGGGCCTTAAGCGTCACGACCCCTTCCATGACCGATTTTAAGAGCGCCTGCACCGCTTCCACTTCTTCCAATGGGGTGTCAACAATCAGTTCGTCGTGCACCTGCAGCACCAGCTTGGCCCGGTACCCGCCCTGTTGCAGCGCATCGGCGAGCTGTACCATGGCCAGCTTGATGATGTCTGCCGCCGTGCCCTGGATGGGGGCGTTCATGGCAGCGCGCTCGCCAAAGCTGCGGGTGTTGTAGTTGGAGCTTTTGAGCTCGGGCATGTCGCGCCGGCGGCCAAAAGCCGTGACCACATAGCCCTTTTGCTTGGCTTCTTCCACCACCTGTTCCATATAGCGCTTGACGCCGGGGTAGCGTTCCAAATACGCCTGGATGTACCCTGCCGCCTCTGCGCGGGTGGAGTTGATATTCTTCGCCAGCCCAAAGTCGCTGATGCCGTACACGATGCCGAAATTGACGGCCTTGGCCGCCGAGCGCATCTGCGGGGTCACCAGTTCAAGCGGCACGCCGAACACCTCGGCAGCGGTGCGGGCGTGGATGTCTTCCCCGGCGCAAAACGCCGCGCACATGCGCTCGTCGTCCGCCATGTGGGCAAGTACCCGCAGCTCGATCTGTGAGTAGTCCCCGCCCACCAGCAGGTTCCCCTCGCTCGCCACAAAGGCCTTGCGAATCTCCCGCCCCAGCTCGGTGCGCACGGGGATATTCTGCAGGTTCGGCTCAGCCGAGCTGATGCGCCCCGTGGCTGTGACCGTCTGGTTGAAGCGGGTGCGCACCCGGCCGTCCGGGCTCATTGCCGCCGTCAGTCCGTCGATGTAGGTGCTCTGCAGCTTGGTGAGCTTGCGGTACTCGAGCACCCTTTCGGCAATGGGGTGGCGGTCGGAAAGATACTCGAGCGTTTCGGCGTCGGTGCTGTAGCCGGTCTTGCGCTTTTTGGTGTGGGGCAGGCCGAGCTTCTCGAACAAAACGGCCCCCAGCTGCTTGGGCGAAAGAATGTTGAAGGTTTCGCCGGCCAGGCGGTAGATCTCCTGCTCTGCCCGGGCAATATCGGCCGAAAAGCGCGCGCCCAGTTCTTTGAGCGTCTGCCCGTCCACCAAAAAACCCACCTGTTCCATGGAAAACAGCACGCCAACAAGCGGCATTTCAATGGTCGTAAACAGCGTTGTGAGTCCCTGCGCCGCCATGCGCGCTTCCATGCGCGCGCGCAGCGAAAAGAGCGACGCGGCGTTTTTGGGCAGGCCCTCGGCCTCGCACAGTTCGCCCACTTCGTAGCGGCTGCGCAGCGGGTGCAGAAGATAGGCGGCGATCATCAGATCGAATCCGGCGTTTTGGATGGGCAGGCCCTCCGCCCCTTCCTCAAGAGGGGCCAGGCGGTGCATGGCCTGCTTGACGTCAAAGAGCGTTTTTTCGATCTTCTCGTCCAAAAACACCGGTAAAAAGGCCGCAAGATAGGCTTCAGCCGCCTCGCCTTCGCCGTCGAGCAGGCTGGTTTGAGCGCTCACCGGGAAGCACCAGCATTCCTCCTCCCCCGCCGCGGCCGTCAGCCGCCCTTCTTCGAGCAAAAAGGCCGCGCGCCCGCTTTTTTTCATGGCCTGGATCACAGCGGAGACTTCCTGGATGGCAGCCCCGCGCTCAACAGCTGCCGGCCCCTCCTGCGCCGCCTGGGGCGCGGGGGGATCGGCCTTCCCCTCCGGCAGGCGTCTGACGATGGAGCGAAGCCCCAGCTTGGTCAGGGCCGCCCTGCCGCCGGCCAAATCGTCTTCTGTAAAGCGGCAGTCTTCCAGGGTGCCTCCGGTGTCGGTCGTGGGGTCGGTCACAATGGTGCCGATCTCACGGCTCATGCGGGCCTGGCCGGCGTAAGCCGTCAGGCGTTCGCGCAGCTTGGGGCCGTTGATTTCCGGAATATGCGTCAGCACCCCTTCGAGCGTGCCGTATTCCCTGATGAGTTTAAAGGCGGTCTTTTCCCCCACGCCGGGCACGCCGGGGATGTTGTCCGAAGCGTCGCCCATCAGGCTTTTGACCTCGATCATCTGTTGGGGGGCGACGCCGTATTGTTCCTCAAAATTGCCGGCCGTGAGGCGCACGGTCTCGGTAATGCCCTTTTTGGTGAGCACCACCGAGGTGTGCCCGTCCACGAGCTGCAGCGCGTCGCGGTCGCCCGTGACCAGCACGGCCTCCATGCCCGCTTCCCCCGCACGGCGAGAGTAAATGCCCAGCATATCGTCCGCTTCCAGCCCGGGCTTAGAGACCGTGGCCACCCCCATTTGGCCCAGCAGCTCCCGCGCAAGGGTCATTTGGGTGCGCAAAGACTCCGGGGTCTCCGGCCGGCCGGCCTTGTACTCCCCAAACACCTTGTGGCGGAACGTCGGGCCGTGCTCGTCAAAGGCGATGAGTACGTGGCTAGGGCGCTCTTCCGAAAGCATTTTGAGCAGCATGTTCAAAAACCCGTAGACCGCGTTGGTGGGCACGCCCTCTTCGCTGTTCATTTCGGGCAGCGCAAAAAACGAGCGGTACAGCAGGCTGTTGCCGTCCACCGCAAGCAGTTTGTTCATGCCGGTCACCTCGATTCGCAGATTCATTCCGTTTATACTATACCACAATCCCCCTTGCGGGCAAGGAAACGGTTTATGAATAATGGCCGTTCCCGGCCGGGCACCCAAAAAAGCAAAAGGAATTCCCCACTGCCCGGGTGCTTGGCTATTGTCAAGTTAAAGTTCGTATTTTATAATGAGACAGCGCCTTGCGGGCGCGGGCCTTCACTGTCTTGTGCGGTCATGAGGCGCGGGCTTTGGGCATATTCTTTTTGAGATCATTTTCCGCGAGACCGAAAGGAGTGCCCTGCCATGTTCCACCGCACCCGCCATGCCCACAGCCGCAAAAGGCTGTGGCTGCTGCTCTTTGCGGCGCTCGCCGCCCTTTTGGCGTGCCTTCTGCTGCTGTTTTCCCGGCGCAGCGCCCCAGCGAACGCCGAAGCCGCCGCGCGCGTGCTGCCGGTTTATGGCGTTGAGACCGATAAAAAGGTCGTGGCGCTGACCATCGACGCCGCGTGGGGAGCTGACAAAACCCCCGAGATCCTGGAGATCCTGGAGGAAAAGCAGGTGACCGCCACCTTCTTTTTGGTGGGGCGGTGGGTGCGGGAATTTCCCGAAGAGACCGCCATGATCGTCGCTTCCGGCCACCCCATCGGCAGCCACAGCGACAGCCACGCCCACTTTTGCTCGCTCACCGACGCCCAGATCCATGAGGAACTGGATGCGACGGCCGAAGCGCTGGCAGCCGCCGGGGCAAAGGCGCCTACGCTGTTTCGCGCGCCGTACGGCGAGTACGACGACCGCGTGGTCACCAAACTGCGCAGCGCGGGGTACCAGGTCATCCAATGGACGGTCGACACCCTGGACTGGCAGGAAGACCGCACGGTAGAGCAGGTGCTCGAGGTGGTCGCGCGCAAGGCAGCGCCCGGGGCCATCATCCTCTGCCACAACAATGCCAACACCATTGCGGACTATCTGCCCACCCTCATCGACAATCTTCGCGCCGAGGGGTACGAGTTTGTGGCGGTGGAGGATCTGCTGTACGAGGGCTTCAACATCGACAACAACGGCATCCAGCACCCCGAACCCACGCCGGAGCCGAGCGAACCAACGTCAAATCAACCCAACACGAGGTAAGTTATATGAAGATCACAAAAGAGCAGGTCGAGCACGTGGCCTCTTTGGCCAAGCTCTCCCTTTCGGAAGAGGAGATCGAACGCCTGCGCACCCAGATGGGCGGCATGATCGCCTTTGCCGACGAGATCAACACCCTAAACGTCGCCTCCGTTCGCCCCACGACCCACGCCATCGCGCAGAAGAACGTCTTCCGCGAGGATGGCTGCGCGCCCTCTTACGACCGCGCCGTCATGCTGGAAAACGCTCCCATGCAGGACGGCGAGTGCGTGGTCGTGCCGCGCGTGGTGGAATAAGGAGGCGCCCCATGAACAAAAAAGAACTGCTTTCCCTTACCGCCGCCGGGTGCGCGGCCGCCCTGGCCGCAGGAACGGTCACCTCGGTGGAACTGACCCAGACCTACCTCGACGCCATTGAGGAGCGCGACGGCGAGATCGGCGCATATTTGACCGTGGCCAAAGAGCTGGCGCTTTCCTCTGCCGCCGCTTCCGACGGGCGGCGCGCGGCCGGCAAGCCCCTTTCGGCGCTCGACGGCGTGCCCTACGCCATGAAGGACAATGTGTGCACCCAGGGTGTGCGCACCACCTGTGCCTCCCGCATGCTGGAGAACTTTGTGCCGCCCTATTCGGCCACCATTTACCAAAAGCTCAACGCCGCGGGCTGCGTGATGCTCGGCAAAGTGAACATGGATGAGTTTGCCATGGGCAGCTCTACCGAAACCAGCTATTTTAAAAAGACCAGAAACCCCGTAAACACCGCCCGCGTGCCCGGCGGTTCTTCGGGCGGCTCAGCCGCGGCGGTAGCGGCCCAACTCGCGGCCTTTGCCATTGGTACCGACACCGGCGGCTCCATCCGCCAGCCCGCTTCCTTCTGCGGCGTGGTGGGCATGAAGCCCACCTACGGCCGGGTCTCGCGCTTTGGCGTGGTAGCTTTTGCCTCCTCTTTGGACCAGGTAGGCCCCCTGACCCGCACGGTGGAAGACAGCGCGCTGGTGCTGAACATTCTGGCCGGGCAGGACCCCTTGGACGCTTCCTCCCTGCCGCACGCCGTGCCGGATTACGCCAAGAGCGCCCGGCCCGCAAGCCTTGCCGGCTTAAAGATCGGCCTGCCGGAAGAATACTTTGGCCCGGGCATTGAAGAGTCTACCCGCAAGGCCGTGCTGCACACCGCCGAGCTGTTAAAAGCGCAGGGCGCCGTGGTGGAACGCTGCTCACTGCCGCTCGCCGACTACGCCCTGCCCACCTACTACATCATCTCCTCGGCCGAGGCCTGCTCCAACCTGGGCCGCTACGACGGCATCAAGTACGGCCACCGTACCAAGGAGGCCCGCACGCTCGACGAGATCGTCACCCGCTCGCGCAGCGAGGGCTTTGGTGACGAGGTCAAGCGCCGCATCCTTCTGGGCACCTTTACCCTTTCTTCGGGGTATTACGACGCCTACTACAAAAAGGCCCAGCAGGCCCGCACCCTCATCATGCAGGATTACGCCAAGGCCTTTGAGCAGTTCGACTGCCTGCTCACGCCGGTCTCACCCTGCACGGCGTGGGAGTTTGGCCGTATGAGCGACGATCCGCTGGAAATGTACGCCGCCGATATCTGCACCGTTTCGGTCAACGTCGCCGGACTGTGCGCGCTCTCTTTGCCCTGCGGGGCGGACGAGCAGGGCCTGCCCATCGGCGCCCAGCTCATTGGCCGGCCGCTTGCCGAAGAGACCCTTTACCGCGTGGGCGCTGCGCTGGAAGCCGCCCGGAAGGAGGCGTAAGCATGGAATTCGAAACCGTCATCGGCCTGGAGGTCCACGCCGAGCTCTCCACCCAGTCCAAGATCTACTGCACCTGCAGCACGGCCTTCGGCGCAAGTGAAAACACCCACATCTGCCCGGTGTGCACCGGCATGCCCGGCGTGCTGCCCGCGCTGAACAAAAGCGTGGTGGAATACTGTGTAAAAGCCGGCTTGGCCCTGAACTGCAAGATCAACCAGTACAGCCGCCAGGACCGCAAGCACTACTTCTACCCCGACCTGCCCAAGGCCTTCCAAACCAGCCAGTATGACCTGCCGCTGTGCTACGACGGCTACCTGGACATCGACGTGCCCGAGGGCGACCCGTTGGACGGCAAGGCGCAGAAGTCCACCTACCGCAAGCGCTTCGGCATCACCCGCATCCACATCGAAGAGGACGCCGGCAAACTGCTGCACGGCGCGGGTTCCACCCGCATCGACTACAACCGCTGCGGCGTGCCGCTCATCGAGATCGTCACCGAGCCGGACTTCCGCACCGCAGGCGAGGTCCACGCCTTTTTGACCATGCTGCGCAGCATCCTCATTTATGCCGGGGTCTCCAACTGCCGCATGGAAGAAGGCTCCATGCGCTGCGACGTCAACCTTTCGCTGCGGCCCGGCCCGGACGCCCCCTTCGGCACCCGCACCGAAACCAAGAACATCGCCTCGATGTCCGCCACGGTGCGCGCCATTGAGTACGAGCGCAAGCGCCAGAAGAAGGTGCTGGAAAAGGGCGGCGTCATCACCCAGGACACCATGCGCTGGGACGACGAGCGCGGCCTGAACTACGCCATGCGCTCCAAGGAAGACGCGCACGATTACTTCTACTTCCCCGAACCGGACATTATGCCCATCGAGGTAGACGACGAGTGGCTGGGCCGCATCAAGGCCAGTCTGCCCGAGCTGCCCAACGCCCGGAGGGAGCGCTACATGGCAGACTACGGCCTGCCCGCCTACGACGCAGGCTTCCTGACCGGCGAACGCGCCCTGGCCGAGTATTTTGACGATGCCGTGGCCGCCGGCGCGCCGCCCAAGTCGGCTTCCAACTGGCTCATGAGCGACTTTGCCCGCCTGACAAACGAGCACAGCCTGACCTGGGACGCGCTGCCCCTTTCGCCCGAGGACCTTGCCAAGTGCATCGCGCTGGTCGAAAGCGGCAAGATCAGCCGCACCTCGGGCAGCAAGATCCTGGACGCCGTGTTCTCGGGGGATACGCGCACGCCGGACGAGCTGGTCGCAGCGCTTGGCCTTGCGCAGGTCAGCGACGAAGGCGCCATCCGCGCCATGTGCGAAGAGGTGGTGGCCAACAACCCCAAACCCGTGGCCGACTTTAAGGCCGGCAAGGAAAAGGCCCTCACCAGCCTGGTTGGGCAGGTGATGAAGGCCAGCAAGGGCAAGGCCAACCCCGCGCTGGTCAACAAGCTGCTGCGCGAGCTGCTCGCGTAATCAGCGGCAAAAAAAGCGAAGGAGTTTTTCCTTCGCTTTTTCTTTTGCGCCGCCCTTCCCGGCGCGCTCTTTTCTCCTTCTCAATCTGTATCCCCTTCTTCTTCACCGGCATTTTCACATTGACACTGCTGTTCAAATAGTATAAAGTTAGGATTGATTCTGCAAAACGTCAAATTTTTTCTTTCTTTTGCGTCTTGTTTTCTCTTTATTGTCTTTGCTTCCTGTTTTGTGCGCGGTATCGAACAACATTTGCGGGCTATTTTGCCCGCTGCTCTCCTGTGCGAAAGCGAGGTTTTTCCCATGTCTGAGATCAAACTCAAAAAGAAGTACGGCCTGTTCACCGCCATCTCCATGGTCGTGGGCATCGTCATGGGGTCCGGCATCTTTTTTAAAGCTCAAAAGATCCTGGAGGTTTCGGAGGGCAGCCTGCCGGTCTCTATTTTTGCCTGGCTCATCGGCGGGCTGATCATGCTGGTTTGCGCCTACGCCTTTTCCGGCCTGGCCGCGCGTTACGAAAAGGTCAACGGCATCGTCGATTACGCCGAAGCCATCGTGGGGCCGCGCTACGCCTACCTGCTCAACTGGTTCATGCTGACCATTTATTACCCTTCCATGACCTCGGTGCTGGCCTGGCTCTCGGCCAATTATCTGTGTTCGCTCTTTGGCGCCGCCGCCGACAGCGGCGCGTGCTTGGCGCTTTCCTGCTTCTTTTTGTGCGGCAGCTACGCCGTCAACGCCCTTTCGCCCAAGATCGCCGGCAAGCTGCAGGTCTCTACCACCGTCGTCAAGCTCATCCCCCTTGTGGCAGTGGGCGTCATCGGCACCGTTATGGGGCTTTTGAACGGCACGATCGCCCAGAACTTCTCTTCGGCGGCCTACTCTGCCGACTTCAGCGCCGGCGGCGCGCTCTTTACTTCGGTGTGCGCCACGGCCTTCGCCTACGAAGGCTGGATCATCGCCACCACCATCAACGCCGAGCTCAGGGACGCCAAGCGCACCCTGCCCAAGGCGCTGCTTGGGGGCTCGCTCATCGTGGTTGGGGTGTACATTTTGTATAACGTCGGCCTGTTCGGCGTGGTGGACAAAAGCGTCATTTACCAAAATGGCACCACCCCGGCCTTTACCCGGCTGTTTGGCAGCGTGGGCGGCACGCTGGTCTCGGTGCTGGTCGTGATCTCCTGCCTGGGCACCCTCAACGGCCTCATGCTCGCCTGTACGCGCGGCCTTTACTCCATCGCCGCGCGCGACCTGGGCCCCAAGCCGCAGATCTTCCGGCAGGTGGATGCCGCCACCAACATGCCCAACAACTCCGCCGTGGTGGCGCTGGTGCTGTGCGCCTTCTGGATGCTCTACTACTTTGGCGCAGAACTCGCCGGCACCCCGTGGTTCGGGTTCTTTTCCTTCGATTCTTCAGAGCTTCCCATCATCACCATTTACGGGGGGTACCTGCCCATCTTCGTCTTTACCATGCTGCGCGGCAAGGACATGCACCCTTTCCGCCGCTACGGCGTAAGCGCCGCCGCCATTCTCTGCTGCCTGTTCATGATGCTGGCGGCGGTCGTTGCCCACGGCATCACCGTGGTGGGGTATTTGTGCCTGTTTGCTGTTGTTATGGCCATCGGCGCGTTTTTCGGCAAAAAACGGCCCGGCGCTAAGGAATCGCCCATCCCCAAAGACGCCGTTTGACCCAGCCCTTGATTTTCCCCCCCAGCGTGGTATGATAACAAAAGCCATCCGGCCTTTGCTTTGCGGCCCGCAAACCGGCGGTGCCGCAACCCAACACCCACAACACGCGGGAGGTACCTTCCACATGACCATTCTCATCACCGGCGGCGCGGGCTACATCGGCAGCCACTGCGTCAAGGCGCTCGTGGAACAGGGCGCAGACGTCGCCGTTATCGACAACCTTTCCACCGGCTTTCAAGAGGCCGTGACCGGCGGCCGCCTGTACGTGGGCGACTTGCGGGACCGCGCCTTTGTACACGGCGTGTTCGCCCGCGAAACCATCGGCGCGGTGGTGCACTTTGCGGCGTTTTCCCAGGTGGGGGAAAGCGTAAAGGACCCCGGCAAGTACTACGGCAACAACATCGGCGGGGCGGCGGTGCTGCTCGACGAAATGGCCGCTTCGGGCGTAAAGAACCTGGTGTTTTCTTCCACGGCGGCGGTCTACGGCGAGCCCGAAAAGACCCCCATTGTAGAAAATGACCCCACCCTGCCCACCAACCCCTACGGCGAGACCAAGCTGGCCATCGAGCACATGGCGGCCTGCTTTGAGCGGGCCTACGGCATTCGCTGCTGCGCGCTCCGGTACTTTAATGTGGCCGGCGCTTCGCCCGACGGCAGCATCGGCGAAGCCCACGACCCCGAGACCCACCTCATTCCCCTGGTGCTGCAGGCGGCCCTGGGCGCGCGGGACAGCATTACCATCTTCGGCGAGGACTACCCCACCCCGGACGGCACCTGTATCCGCGATTATGTGCACGTGTGCGACCTGATCGACGGGCACTTAAAGGCGCTTGCCTACCTGGAACAGGGCGGCAAAAGCGACGCTTTTAACCTGGGCATCGGGCACGGCTTCTCGGTGCGCGAGATCATCGAGGCCGTCAAGCGCGTGACCGGGCGGGAGTTCCCCGTGCGCTCGGGCGCGCGCCGGGCAGGCGACCCCTCCATCCTCATCGCCTCGGGCGAAAAGGCCCGCCGCGTGCTGGGCTGGAAACCAAAGCACACCGAGATCGACGGCATCATTGCCGACGCCTGGCGGTGGCACAAAAACAAGGGGCATTATAGCGCCTGAAAAAGCAACAAAAATGGAGCTGTCGCGAAATAGGCTGCCGCCTATTTCGCGAGTTTTTTTCGCCGTTCGCTTGGCCGCCCCTGCTTTGCACAAACCAAGTGAAGAAGCTCGCCCGGGGGGCCCGCGATGGAGTTTGCATAACAAAGCTAAATACCCCGCCCGGGGCCCCCGGGCTTCCAAACGCAGTACGGAAGCCTAGGGTGGGCTTGTGGGGTGGGTTTTGGGGGTGGGCTTCCGGCCAGCGAACGGTGCAGAGTCGCTTTTCTTTCAGAAAAGCCCCGTGAATTTAACAAGTAAATCGTCGGATTCGATTCCTTTGGGCGCCTCTTGTTTTGTCTGGACAAATTTCCTTTTGCGTGCTATGATTACACATATAAGCGGTATCTGTGAAATTTCTTGCGGCTGAGCCTTCTCTTTTGTATTTTTTATATCATTTTTTTGTTTTGTACTGCGTTGTTTGTTCCGGCCATTTTTTAGCGCCGGTCTTTCAGGGTCTGTTTCCGCGTGCCACGGCAGATCGCGCGGCAGAAATACATCGTTCCTTATTTTATCGCACACCACAACATCTCGGAGGAAACCAATGGCAAAGTATTTGATGGGCATCGACGCCGGCAACACATCCACCAAGGCCGTTATTTTTGACCTGGAGGGCAGCTTTATCGCTTCGGCCAACAAGAGCGCAAAGGAATACCCCCGTTCGGCTCCCGGTTTTGAGGAATTCGACGTTGACCAGCAGTGGGACAACTGCGTTTCCTGCATCCGCACCGCCATGGTGAACGGCAACGTCCGCGGCGAGGATATCATCGGCATCGGCATCACCTCGTTTGGCAACGGCCTGACTTTTTTGGGCAAAAACGGCGAAAACATCGGCCCCTGCGCGTTTTCCATCGACAGCCGCGCCACCGGCGTGGTGCAGGAGTACCGCCGCAGCGGCGCCGCCGACAAGATCCGCGACATCATCAAGTGCGACATCACTTCCTGCTCGCCCGGCCCCATTCTGCGCTGGTTCAAGGAAAACCGCCGCGAAGTGTACGACAAGATCGGCTACGTGATGCTCTTTAAGGACTTCCTGGCCTTCCGCCTGACCGGCCAGAACGTGGGCGACGTGAACAACATCGGCGGTTCGTGGCTTTTGAACATGGATACCTTTGAGTATTCCAAGGAGCTGATGGACCTTTACGGCATTCCCGAAATGTACGACAAGCTGCCCAAGATCGCCTACAGCTCTTCCGATACCATCGGCACCATCACCGCCGAAGCGGCCGCTGCAACCGGCCTGAAGGAAGGCACGCCCGTTGCGGCCTGCATGATGGACATGCTGGCCTGCCAGCTGGGCGCCGGCGGCATTGAGCCCCACATTTACACCGCGCTGGCCGGCACGTGGTCCTGCAATGTTGCCACCACCGAGCAGCTCTACATCAAGCCCATGGTCATGAACATGCCCTTCATGGTCAAAGGCAAGTACCAGCTTTCGAGCAACACCGCTTCTTCGGCTTCGAACTACGAGTGGTTCGCCAACAACCTGGGCGACCGCGCCAAAGACGAAGCGGTGCGCCGCGGCCACGGCACCAGCAAGTTCGACGTGCTCAACGAAATGATCGCGAGCGTGGGCGTGGGCGGCACCACGGTGTTCTACCACCCCTTCCTCAGCCTGCCGAGCGTGCACGACGCCGCCAAGGGCAACTTCTTCAACCTGCACACCGGTACCCGCTACGAAGAACTGGTGTACGCGCTGGCCGAAGGCGTGGCCTTCATTCACCGCTACCACTTTGAAAAGATGGCAGACGCCGAAGGCACGCCCCCTGTAAAGTGCCGCATTGCGGGCGGCATTACCCGTTCGGACGAGTGGTCGCAGCTCTTTGCCGACGCCATGAACCTGACGGTGGAGTGCGCCGAGTGCGTGGAAGCGGGCGCGCTGGGCTGCGCCATGTGCGCCGGTATTGCCGCCGGCGTGTACAAAGATTATGACGATGCCTGCGCCAAGGTCGTCAAGCTCCGTCCGCCCTTCCACCCCATCCCCGAGCATGTAGAGATCCTCAACAAGCGCTACGCCGAATGGAAGGATCTCATCGAGACCATGCAGTACTACTGGGACAACAAGCTCAACGGCAAATACGACTAATGCTCCCTTTGCTTCCGGCAAACAGCCGGCGGCCTGCCCACCGCGCACTTTGGTGTGCGGTGGGCCTTTGTGCTTCTGGCCCGCGCTGAGTCCTGAACACCTGTGCAAAAAAATTTTCAGTCATTAATGTTGGCTTAATTTTTGCCGCGTATACTAAAGTCAACAACTGAAGGAACCAACAAAAAACAACAACAAAGAAATCAAAATTGGAGGTTGCAGCAATGAAAATAAGAATCGCCCTTTCCCTGGTCCTGGCACTTTTTGTGGCCGTTCTGGCCGTGGGCTGCTCCGCCCCGCAGCAGAACGCCGTGACCACTACCCCCAACAGCACGCAGTCCGGCGCCGCGGCGGCCGATCCCACCGCCACGCCCCCGCAGAACACCGCTTCTTCGAACGAGCCCTTCGCGCCCACGGTCAACACCACCGACCCCACCGCCGCCCCCCAGAACACGCCCGCCGCTGGCAGCACCGGCAACATCACCGACGCTCAGGCGCTGGAGATCGCCCTTTCTGACGCCGGCCTGACCGAAGCCGACCTGACCAGCCAGTGGGTGGAGCCCGACCGCGACGACGGCCGCGAGGTGTACGAAGTCAACTTTATGGACGGCACTTACGAGTACGAGTACAAAATCGCTGCCGCCGACGGCACCATTTGGGAGCGCGATTTTGAAATAACCCGCCAGGCCATCAACAGCCTGACCGGCACGCCCGTTGACCGCGACGGCGCACTCGCCATCGCCCTGGCCCGCATCTCCGGCGCGACCGCCGAAAACGGCTATGTGGAACAGGATCGGGACGACGGCCGCGACTGCTTCGAAGGCACCATTTACTACAACAACGTCGAGTACGAGTTCGAGATCGACGCTGCCACCGGCGTCATCACCAGCTGGAACGAAGAATACCGCTACTGATCCGCTCTTCTTCGCCGGCCGGTGCGGCCAGCACCACACAAAAAAGGCTGTCGCCAATTTTGCGACAGCCTTTTTTGCGAGTTTTACACCGTTCGCTTGGTCGCCCTTTTTCGGTGCTCCCGGCCAACGAACGGTGCAGGGAGACTTTTCTTTCAGAAAAGCTCTGCGAATCCGACAATTAAATTGTCAGATTCGATCAAATAAATTCTAAAGCAGCCGTTGTTCCAAAAACTGTGATTTCGTGCGTTTGTTTTTCAACGGCGCCTTTTTATGTGCCTCCCCTAAACATGGGACTTCCCGAGGCAGACCAGGATCACAACGCCCGCCGCGCCCAGAAGGAAGACCCCCGCCCACACGGCGCCTGCGCGGGAGCGCAGCGAGCACCCCCTGTTTGCCATGACCTCAAGCGCACAGCCCATGGCGAGTGAAAGCAAAAACACACCGCCCCAGATCGCCCAGCCGTAGTGCGTGCTGCCGGTAAACGCCCCCTGCGGATTGGGGCCAAACAGCTCGCCCAGCAAAAACCCTGCTGCAAAGCCCGCTGCCGTAACCACTGCACAGCGGCGCTTTCCAAAGAGCGCCAGCAGGACACCGAGCGCCGCGCACGCCCACCACAGGCCGGTGCGGCACAGCCAGCCCAGCAAATAGCTTTGAGAATCTCCGGCAGCAAACAGCCACCCCAAGAGCGGCCGCCCCTGCGGGGAGTCAAAACTCAGGCGCAGCACCGCGTAAAACAGCGCGTAAACCGCCAATGCCGCCGCCGCGAGCAGAAGGTTTTGTTTGCGGCGCGCCCGCCGCTGGGCGCGCACCCTGGCCTCTTCTTCTTTTTGCAGGGCAAACAGGCGCGCGGCGACCCCGGCTTCGTTCAGCTGTTCTTCCCCTTCCCTTGCAGACGGCTTCTCCGGGCAAAGCAGCAGGTCGGCAGTCGTTCCGAAGAGCTCCGCCAGCTTAAACAGGTTCTCCATGCCCGGGGCGCTCTGGCCGCTCTCCCACTTGGCCACAGCCTGGCGGGAGACCCCCACCGCCTCGGCCACCTTTTCCTGCGAGAGCCCGGCTGCTGCCCGGCAGGCCTTGATGCGCTCGGCAAGCGTCATGCGCTATCCCTCCTTTTGCTTCTTCTTTTGCTTTATGATAGCAAACCCTGGCTGCCTGCGCCACCAACCAGGGCGCAACCTGCGGTTGCGCCCTGCGTTTTTCTCTTGAAAAGATTGGAAACGGGCGGCGCAAACGCGCCGCCCGCAAGCCCCTATTGCTTAAAACACCGATCGCTTATTGGAAGAGCGAGAACCACACAAAGAGCGAAGACGCCAGCGAAGAAACCAGCGAGACCACGGTGATCTGCGTGTTGATGGAGGGGCCGGCCGTGTCTTTAAAGGGGTCGCCCACAGTGTCGCCGATGACGGCGGCCTTGTGCGCTTCGCTGCCCTTGCCGCCTTCACTGCCCGCCTCGATGTACTTCTTGGAGTTATCCCACAGCCCGCCGGAGTTCGACATGAACAGCGCGAGCAGCAGGCCGCTGACGATGTTGCCCAGCAGGAAGCCGCCAATGGCCTCCGGGCCGCCCACAAAGCCGACCACAAGCGTAGCCAGGATGCTCATGAGCCCGGCGGGGATCAGCTCTTTGATGGCGCCGGACGTGGCGATATCGATGCACTTGCCGTATTCCGGCTTGACGCCTTCCTTGCCCTCGCGCAGCCCGGGGATGTCGTCGAACTGACGGTGGATCTCCTTGACCATGCGCTGGGCGTTTTTATCCACGCCCAGAATGAGCATGGCCGAGAACACCGCGGGAATGGCCGCGCCGATGAGGATGCCGAAGAACACCGTGGGGGACATGATGTCGAACACGTTGATCAGCTCGCGCCCCGCTTCGGCAAGCGCGGCGTTCGCCTCTGACATGAAGGCGCCCAACAGGGAAATGACCGTGAGGCCTGCCGCCGCAATGGAGAAGCCCTTGGTGATGGCTTTTACGGTGTTGCCGGCGCTGTCCAGCTCGTCGGCGGCGCGAATGGTCTCTTCGCCCAATCCGCCCATTTCGGCCAGGCCGCGGGCGTTGTCTACAATGGGGCCGTAAGCGTCGTTGGAAATGATCATGCCCACGATGGAAAGCATGCCGACCGCCGCCATGGAGATGCCGAAGATGGCGTAGCCAGGGCCCATGGGTTCGCACAGCTTGTAGGCCGCCAGAGCAGAAATGGCGATGCCGACCATGGCGGGCAGAGCGGAGATGAGGCCGTAGGAGATGCCCGAAAGCACTGTAAAGGCCGGGCCGGTGCGGGAAGCGCGTGCCACCCGCTGCACAATAGGTTTCGTGTCGTCGGTAAAGTAGTCGGTGGTAACGCCAATGATCACGCCCACCAGCAGCCCGACAGCCGCAGCGCCCCAAATGCGCCACGAGAACCCCTCGAACAGCAGCGTTGCGCCGGCCGTGAGCACCAGGAAGATGACGGTGGTCACATAGGTCGAAGAGTTGAGCGCCCGGGTGGGATTGCCGTTTTTGCCGATCCTGGCCGTTGCAATGCCCAGAATGGACGCGAGCAGGCCCAAAATGGCGTAGCAGAACACCATGGAGGTGTTGGCAAAATCGCCGCTGAGCGACTGCGCGATGACCAGTGCCGAAGCCATGGCCGCCACGTTGGAGTCAAACAGGTCGGCCCCCATGCCGGCCACGTCGCCCACGTTGTCGCCCACGTTGTCGGCAATAACGGCGGGGTTGCGGGGGTCGTCTTCGGGAATGCCCAGCTCGACCTTGCCCGTAAGGTCGGCCGAAACGTCGGCCGTTTTGGTGAAGATGCCGCCGCCGGCCTTGGCAAACAGCGCCAGCGAGCTCGCGCCAAAGGAGAAGCCCAGCAGAATGCTGGAGTCGCCCGTGAGCATCAGCACGGCCGCCACGCCCAGAAGCGAACAGCCCACCACCAAAAGGCCCATCACGGCGCCGCCGCGGAAACCGATCAAAAACGCCGGCTTAATGCCCTTCTGCGCGGCCTCGGCCGTGCGGGCGTTGGAAAGCGTTGCCACCATGATGCCGATCTTGCCGGCAATGGCCGAAAGCACCGTGCCCGCAATGTACGAAAGCGCCATGGCAACGTTTTTCAGCGGTTCGCCCTGCCAAATGGGCGAGGGCAGCAGCACCAGAATGACCACGGCCGCCACCGCTGCAAATTTGGCCAGCACTTTGTATTCCCGCCGCATAAAGGTGTTGGCGCCCTGCCGGATGAGCACGGCCACCTCCTGGATCGTGGCGTTTGTGGTCTTCTGCCGCTTGACCCACAAATAGAGGTACGCGGCAAAGGCAAACGCAATGACGGCGACGAGAAACGACAGACCGTAGAAGAGAGAAAGCTGTTGTTCCACTCAAACCACCCTACCTTTCTTGCCAATATTTTGTAAAATTGCTGAAAGAACAGGCAAAAGAACATCGCAGGCGGCACTTTTGCCGGAAGAAAGGAAATGAAAAGACGAAATGTTCTGAAAAGCAGCGCTGTAAAGGCCCTAACCGGAAAAAACACAGCACTGGGAGAGTCGGGAGCAGCGGCGAACGAATTGGAAAAATTTTTGACATATCGCTCAACCACTTATTCCACAAATATAGTATAGGCCATTATTTGTCAATAGTCAACATTTATTTTTCAATTTTATGTGATTTTATTGTATATACAAGTCTAGTAATACCACCAACCCCACCTTTAAATGTTTGTTTTTCACGTGCTTTATGGTTCAAGATCCTCCTTTTTCATTTCTTCACACAGTCCTTGACAGGCAAAAAACGCGGTGCTATAATCGAACTACAAACTGAATAAGTTCTTCGGGGCAGGGTGCAATTCCCTACTGGCGGTACAGTCCGCGAACCTTCGGGCCGATTTGGTGAAATTCCAAAACCAACAGTTACAGTCTGGATGAGAGAAGACAGATCCTCTTTTTTGTGTGCATTCCCCGAAGCGTTCGTTCGGGGTTTTTGTTTTTCCCTGCGGCGCTTCGCCTTGCAGCAAATCGAGTTCGTGCGTTCTCCCGGGCCCCGTGCCCGGGTTTTTGCATAGCGGTCTGCCTTCCACTTTGGGGGCTTGGCCGGTTTGCAATCTACCATTTAAGGAGCGCATGTTCAATGAAACTGCAAACTGCTCAAAAACGGAACCTGCGGGTCTTTGTGACCACCGCCATGCTGGCCGCCGTGGCCGGCGTGCTCATGTCGTTCGAAGTTTCTCTGCCCATGATGCCGGTGTTCTACAAGCTGGACTTCAGCGACGTGCCCGCCATCATCGGTACCTTTGCTTACGGCCCGGTCTCGGGCATTTCCATCGAGCTCATCAAGCTCGTCATCAAGCTCATCCTCTCGGGCACCAATTCCGCCTTTGTGGGCGAGCTGGCCAACGTCATCGGCATCGTCTTCTTCATCTTCCCCATTTGGCTAGTGTACCGCGGCATGGGCCGCACCAGGCGCGCCGCCAAGGCCTCTTTGGCCGTTTCCGTGCCGGTGCGGGTGGCGTTCTCCTGCCTGGTCAACGCCTTCATCACCCTGCCCATGTACGCCGCGGCCTACGGCACGACGATCGACGGCGTGGTGCTCATGGTCTCGAGCTTTAACTCCTCCATCACCAATCTGGGCACCTTCATCATCCTGGCGACCATCCCCTTCAACCTCGTCAAGGGCATTTTGAACTGCTTCATCGGCTACGTGCTCTACACCCGGCTCGACCACGTGCACGCCTTCGGCGTGAAGAAGGCGGAAGCGCCCGCCGCGCCCGCCACGAAAGGAGCGGCCGCATGATCCGCAGCTACCGCGACCTGACCCGGCTGGAAATGGAGCAGCTGGACCGCAAAAACACCATTGTTCTTCTGCCCCTTGGGGCTTTGGAGCAGCACGGCAACCAGGCGCCTTTGGGCACCGACGCCATCATTGCCGAGGCGATGGCCGAGCGCTTAAAGCGCGAGCTGCCAGAGGACTTTCCCATGCTCGTCTTCCCGGTACTGCCCGTGGGGCTCTCCACCGAGCACAAAAACTTCTGCGGCTCCATCACCTTCCACCCGGACACCTACTACCGTCTGCTGCACGACATTTGCGAAAGCCTGGTGCACCACGGCTTTCAGAAGCTAGTGTTTTTGATCTGCCACGGCGGCAATGCCCCCATCGTGCAGGTGCTCAGCCGCGAGCTGCGCAGCGAATACGGCATTTTTCCCTTTTACCTGTCCTCGGGCGCGTTTTCTCACCCCGACGTCAAGGCCACGGTTTCGCCCGGCAACGTGTGGGACTTCCACGGCGGCGAAATGGAGACCTCGATGGTCATGGCGGTGGACCCCTCGCTCGTCAAGCTAAATACCGCCGTTCCCGGCAAGCCCGCCGCTGCCTTTGAGCACGCCAAGGCCGTGGGAATGTACGGCCCGGCCGCCATGGG
>CALWSW010000001.1 GCA_944384305.1 uncultured Christensenellaceae bacterium | reverse complement strand
AAAACCTCCCGCGCAAAACCCATCCAGCTCGTCATCCCTTCGCAGGCGCCGTGTACCACGCCCGCCGCCCGCGCCGCGCTGAGCACGAGCGCCATGCGCGCCCCCTCCCGCGCCCAGGTGGGCGCGCCAAAGCAGTCGCACACCGCCCGCACCTCGCCGCGCCCGGCGCAGGCTTCCACCCAGTCCACAAACCCCCGCCGCCCCGCGCCGTACAGCCACTGCAGCCGCAGCACGCA
Source organism: uncultured Christensenellaceae bacterium (assembly GCA_944384305.1). Taxonomy (GTDB): domain Bacteria; phylum Bacillota; class Clostridia; order Christensenellales; family CALWSW01; genus CALWSW01. The sequence goes on along the minus strand of CALWSW010000001.1, from coordinate 48,108 downwards.
CCCGCCCTGGCGCAAAACCGCCCGCTCCCCCAATCGCTTGCTGCGGCCGTAATGGTTCAGCGGCCGCGCGGGCGCCTCCTCTTTTAACGGCGTCCGGGCGCGTCCGTCAAACACGTAGTCGGTGCTGATGTGCACCAAATGCGCCCCGCAGGCTTTGCAGGCCGCCGCCAGCTCCGCCGCCGCCCGGGCGTTCAGCAGATAGGCCCACTCGGGCTCGTGTTCGCAGCGGTCAACGCCGGCCGCCGCCGCGCAGTTGATCACGGCTGCGGGCCGGCGGGCTTTCAAATACGCCAGCGCCGCCCCCCGCTCTGTCAGATCCAGCTCTTCGTGCGACGGGCGCAAAGCCTCCTTTCGCAGCGCCGCAAGCTCGCTGCCCAACAGGCCCCCCGCCCCCAAAATGAGCAAACCTCCGCTTTCCATGCCCTTCTTTCCTCCCTTCTGGTTGTTCGCGCGGTCTTTCGGTGGTATAATGTTGCCCGAGGTAAGGATGGATGAATTTTATTGCTATCGATTTTGAGACCGCCAACGGCAGCCGCAACAGCGCCTGCTCCTTGGGCATTGCCGTCGTGCGGGAGGGCGCCATCGTCGAACGGCGCTATTCCCTCATCAACCCGCACATGAGCTTTCAGCGCTACTGCTGCTATATTCACGGCATCACCGAAAGCGCCGTGCGCCAGGCGCCCACCTTTGCCGATCTTTACCCCGAGCTCTTCCGCCTGTTCGACGGGCAGGTCATCGCCGCGCACAACGCCGCCTTCGACATCGCCGTGCTGCGCGCTTCCTGCGAAGCCCGCGGGCTCAAAATGCCCAAGGTAGACCCCTTCTGCTCGGTCGAAATGTCGCGCATCGCCTGGCCGGAGCTGCCCCACCACCGCCTCAACAGCCTGGCGGAAGAATTTGGCCTGGAGCTCAACCACCACAACGCCATCGGCGACGCCACGGCCTGCGCCCAGCTCATTTTGCTGTGCGCCGACCAGTTCGGGGCAAACAATATCGAAGAGCTGCGGGGCATGCTGGCCATCAAGGCCCGGCGCAACCGCGACACCGAGCGCGCCCGCAAAAAAAAGCTCGAGCAGGAGCTCGCCGCCCAGCGCGAGATCGAGCGCGACGCCAAGGCCCGCGCCGAAGCCGTGCTTGGGCTCCCCTGCCCGGCCGGCGCAAAATAGTCATTGCCTCGGGCCCTGGTTTGTAGTATGATGTATGCAGGGTAACTTGTATATATGTGCATTATCAAGTGATCTGGTTTCAGCAGAACGGTATCCCGCTTCACAAAATTCAGGCAAAGGACGGTAATCAGGTATGAAGATTGCAATTGGCTGCGACCCGAATGCGACCGAAATGAAGAACACCATCAAGGCTTATGTGGAGTCTTTGGGCCACGAGTGCACCGACTTTGGCAGCGACGACCCCATTTACGCCAACACCGCCATCGCCCTGGCTGAGGCTGTGGCCGCCAAGAAGTACGACCGCGGCATCCTCATCTGCGGCACCGGCATCGGCGTTGCCATCGCCGCCAACAAGGTCAAGGGCGCTTACGCCGCGACCGTGAACAACTGCTATCAGGCGCAGCGCGCCGAGCTGAGCAACCACGCCAACATCATCACCATGGGCTCTCAGGTCACCGGCATTGAAGTCGCCAAGATGATGGTCAAGGAATACCTCAGCCACACCTTCGACCCCAACTCCCGCTCCGCTCCCAAGATCGAAAGGATCTACGAATATGAAAGAGGCTGAACTTCTGCGGCTTGAGCTGACCGCCTACCGCTGCCGCAGGAATATCCTGCGCATGATCGAAGCCGGCCACCACGGCCACTTCGGCGGCTCCTTCTCGTCCATCGACATCGCCACGGCGCTGTACTTTTACAAAATGAACATCGACCCGGCGAACCCCAAGATGGAGCACCGCGACCGCTTTTTGCTCTCTGCCGGCCACAAGTGCATGACGCAGTACGCCGTGCTGGCCGAGCGCGGGTATTTCGACAAGGCCGTTCTCGACACCTACGGTTCGCTCGGCACCAAGCTGCCCGGCCACCCCGACATGTACAAGCTCCCCGGTGTGGAAGCAAATACCGGCGCTTTGGGCCACGGCCTTTCCATCGCCACGGGCATGGCGCTGGGGCTCAGGGGCACGGGCGCTAAGGTCTATGCCATCATGGGCGACGGCGAACTGGCCGAAGGCTCCAACTGGGAAGCCGCCGCGGCCGCCGCGCACCACAAGGTAGACAACGTGACCGCCTTCCTCGACAACAACGGCCTGCAGATCAGCGGCCGCGTGACCGACGTCATGAGCATGGAACCCATCGCCGAAAAGTTCCGCGCTTTTGGCTGGGCGGTGCGCGAGATCGACGGCAACGACATGCGCCAAATCGTCGATGCTCTCGACAGTCTGCCCTTTGAAGCGGGCAAGCCCAGCATGGTGGTCGCCCACACCGTAAAGGGCAAGGGCGTCTCCTTCCTGGAAGATACCGCCGCCTGCCACTTCTGGACCCCCAAGGGCGATGAGCTCGAGCGCGCCAAGGCCGAAATCGAAGCCAAGATCAGCGCGCTGGAAACTGCTGTGAAGGAGGCCGAATGATGATTGGCGATAAGCTCGATCCCAGAAAAACCTTCGGCGCGGCCATCGATGAGCTCGCCGAGAAGGACGACCGCATCGTCGTCATGTCCGCCGACAGCGGCGGCAGTTCCGGCCACAAGGCCTTTATGAAGAACCACCCCGACCGCTACTTCGAGTGCGGCATCATGGAGCAGGGCGTCACCGGCATCGCTTCCGGCCTGGCCACCACCGGCAAGATCCCGATCTTCTGCGCCATCGCGCCCTTTGTTACCTGCCGCAACTACGAAATGGCCCGCAACGACCTGGGCTATATGCGCCAGAACGTCAAGCTCGTGGGCCGCAACAGCGGCTTTACCTACTCCGACCTGGGCGCTACCCACCACTCGCTGGAGGACTTTGCCATCATGCGCATGATCCCCGGCATGGTGGTGCTGGCCCCGCAGGACCCCACCGAGATCCGCTCGGCCGCCAAGGCCATGGTCGAACACGTCGGCCCGGTGTATATGCGCATCGGCAACCCCGCCATGGAAGTGCTGTTTGAGGATTCCGAATTCGTCATCGGCAAGGGCCGCGTGCTCCAGTCGGGCGACGACCTCACCATCGTTTCCACCGGCACCACCACGGTGGACGCCATCAAGGCCGCCGACATGCTCAAGTCCAAGGGCGTGAACGTCACGCTGGTGGGCATGCCCACCGTGTGGCCGCTCGACAAAGAGCTGCTCGTAGAGTGCGCCAAGCGCACCGGCCGGGTCATGGTAGTGGAAGAACACTACGTATACGGCGGCCTGGGCGGCGCTGTGGCCGAGCTTTTGAGCGAGGAGTGCCCCGTGCCCGTCAAGCGCCACGGCGTGCCGCACGTCTACGCCATCAGCGGGCCTTACGCCGATCTGTTGGCCTACTACAAGCTCGACGCCAAGGGCATTGCCGAAACCGCGCTGGAGTTTCTTGGAAAGTAGCACCCCCTGTTTATAAAAGGTGAAAGGCATTTTTGCTTTTCACCTTTTTTCTTTTTCCTTTTCCAGCGGCCTTGCCGGCACGCCAACATACGTGCCGCTTCCCAGGTCGCAAACGGCCGCGCCGCCCGCGCCCAGCGTGCACCAGGGCGCAAGGCGCAGGCCGTTTTTTACGCAGGCCGCCGCCCCCACAAAACCGCCCTCCCCCACCGCCGCGCCCCCGGCCAGCGTCGCGTGGGGGCCGACGTGACAAAAATCCCCCAAAACACAGTCGTGTTCCACGACCGCTGCGGTGTTGACGATGCAGTGCTTCCCCACCGCCGCCCCCGGCCCCACAAAGGCAAAGGGCAGCACCACCGTTCCCGCTCCTAAGCGGGCATCCGGCGACACGTACGCCAACGGGTGAACCAGTCTCGCATAGCACAAAGGGCCCAAAATATCCGCAAGAGCATGGCGCGCGGCATTATCGCCCACACAGAGCAAAAACTCCGTTCCTTTTCCAAAGCGTCCTGCCTCTGCTATAGGGCCCAAAACTCCCCGTTCTCCTCGTTTTTCATCGTCCAGAAAACCCTTCACACGCCGCCCTGAGAGACGCGCAGCGTCAAAAACTGCGCGTCCGTGACCGCCCGCGCCAATAAGAATCAGCCGCCTGCCCGTTCTTTTCCAAAACATCCCTTCACCGCCTTCACAACACGCGCAAGATCCTCCGCAGTGCACCTGATGTCCCCCGGCAGGCAGAGCCCCTGGGCGTAAAGCGCCGAACTCACCGGCGTTTTGCCCTCCTCGTGGGCAAAAAAGGGCGCGCCGGTGTACAGGGGCTGCAGCTGCATGGGCTTCCAAACCGGCCGGCTCTCAATGTTCTCCTCCTCCAGCGCCCGCAGCACCGCTTCTGGCCTCACGCCCGTCTTTGGGTCGATGCGCAGGCAGGTCAGCCAGCAGTTGGGCCGGGTGTTTGGGGGCAGCGGGTTCAGCGAGACCCCCGGCAGCCCCGCAAACTCCCGCTCGTAAACTTGGCGGATGCGGCGCTTTTTTTCCAGAAACTCCCCCAGCGTTTCCAGCTGCCCCAGGCCAATGCCCGCCAGCACGTTGGAAAGCCGGTAGTTGTACCCCAGCTCGCGGTGCTGGTAGTGCTTTGCGGGTTCCTTGGCCTGCGCCGCCCAAAAACGCGCCTTCTGCGCCCGCTCGGGGTCGTTCGTGAGCAGCATGCCGCCGCCGGCTGTGGTGACGATCTTGTTGCCGTTGAAGGAAAGGGCGGCGCTTTCCCCAAAGCTCCCCGCCGGGCGTCCCTCCAATTCCGAACCCAAGGCCTCGGCGGCGTCCTCCACCAGCGCCGCGCCGTACTGTTTGCACAGCTCTTCGATCTCAAAAAGCCGCGCCGGTGTGCCGTAAAGGTCCACCGCCACCTCCGCCTTGGGCCGGTACTGCCGGAAGGCGCGCCAAAGCGCATCGGGCGAAAGGTTCCAATCGCCCGGCGCACTGTCCAAAAACACCGGCCGCGCGCCCAGGTACAAAATGGGGTTGGCCGAGGCCACAAAGGTCAGGGCCGAACAGAACACCACATCCCCGTTATCCACCCCCGCCAGGCGCAGCGCCAGGTGCAGCGCTGCCGTGCCCGAGGCGAGTGCCACCCCTTCTTTGCGGCCGCACAGGGCGGCCACCCGCCCCTCAAACGCCGGCAGGTTTGCCCCCGCGGGGGCCAGCCAGTTGCTCTCAAACGCCGCGCGCACATATGCCATCTCCCGCCCGTTTACGGCGGGCGCCGCCAGGTGGATTCGTTTCATCTGCCCCCTCCACGCCGCCTAATTTCATCCTTCCAGCATATGAGCGCTCGCGCCCCTTCATGCGCGCAAAAGGAGCTGCCGCGAAACAGGCGATCGCCCATTTTGCGGCAGCTCCCTCAAAACTTCCTACCCACATGAACCGGCCACGGCATAAAACGCCCCGTCGTAGCCCCACAGCCTGTAAATGTACCGATCTTCCGAATCGCCCTTCACCGAGTAAACGCGAAACCGCTCCCTTCCATTTGTGACGATCCCAAGGAAGGCTCCCTTGTCAGCTGAGCTGAACCCGGGAAGCTCTGTCTTTTTGTAGGCGATGCCATCGATCGTGATGATCTCCCATTCCGCTCCCTTGATCGTACCGATCACCCTGTTGGCTGAGCGAGCGGCCGCAAAAAGCGCCACAAAAAGACATATTGCAAGCAAAACTGCGAAGGCCGGTATTTTCCTTTTCACTGCTTTTCCTTCTTGGCAACGAGGGGCGTTGTTCAAAGGAGCTGCCGCGAAACAGGCGGCAGCTCCAGCGTTCGTGCTCCAAATGCTTTTACCCGTTGGGGAACAATTCCGCCATCCGTTCGTCCGAAAGCCCGAAGGTGCGCTGCAAATTGCTCTTGGCGTATTCCCGGCGGCGGGAGATGCAGCTTCGAAGCGACTCCACCTCGCTTTCCCACTTCGAGCGGGAAGAGGGCCGCCCCCACCGCGCAATGTGCCGGTCGATCTCGCTTTCCACCATGGCGGCCATGTCGTCAAAAAGCGAAAGCAGCCGCTCGTTGGTCAGCACGGTGTTCAGCACCTCGGCGTAGCGGGCAATGAACTTCTCCTTCCAGGCGTCGTTTTTGTAAAAGCCGTAGTACAGCCCCATATCCACCACGTTGCCGTTCACCCCCACCGGCACCACCTCCGAGCGGAAATAGGTGCCCATGACGTTTCCCGAAGGGGAGTTGGAGGAAAAGAGCATGTCCAAATCGTAAAACACCGGCCGCCACTTGAAGGAACCGTCGGTCGAGCCGATGTACTTTTGGTTGTAAACGTCGGCGTTGGCAAAGAAGAACTGCGCGCACAGGTAATCGATGAACATGTCCTCGTCGGCCTGCGCGGCGTATTGGGCGTAAATGTCGGGGTCGTTGGTGTTCCTTGCGGCCAGGGCAAACAACGCTTTGATGTTCCGGTTGTTGCCGTTGCCGTTGTACACGTAGGTGTTGGAACGCACCCCCTGCACCACGTCCTTGTCCACCCCGTACTTCTGCTCAAAGTAGTCCTCGCTCTGGTTCTCCTTGAGCTCGTACAGGCCCCAGTACTCGCCGTTCAGGTACACCACGGCAAAGCTGCTCCAGGCCGAGTCGATGTTCATGCCCTGCACCGCCATGCAGCCGTAAGCGTCGCGCAGCAGCGAGCGCGAGGCGTCCTGCCCGAAGTTGCGCAGCGTAAAGGAGGTGAACTCGGTGGTAGAGAACCCGTCAAAGAGCGGGTACACCAGCTTGCTGCGGCCATACGCCCCGCGCAGGTACACGCTGAAGGTGCGCTGCGGGTAGGCGCGGGTGCTGTTGCCGCCAATGCGCAGCCCCGCCGCAAAAGAAGCGCCCAGCTTGCCGTCCGGCTCGTAAATTTCCACAAAGCACTCGCGCTCCCGCTTGTCCCGCCGGTTCTCGCTGCCGTAGATGTAATTTAGGTCGCTCTCGTCGATCGAAAGGCAGATGATCTTCAGCTCGTGCGGCTCTTCAAACAGATAGGTCGCGCCCGCGGGGTCGGACTCCAGATACCCTTCGCAGAAGGCCGCCGCCCGCACCGTCACAGTGCCGTCGATGGTAAGGGGGCCGGTGTAAAGCGGCGAGCTTTCGGTGGGCTGGGAGCCGTCGGTGGTGTAGTGGATGGACGCGCCCGCGGTCTTGCAGCTGAGCGTCAGGGCAAAGGGCTCGCTGGCGTACCCGCCCGCGCGGGAAAATTCCGGCGCGGCGCAATAGCCAAGCGCCGTCTGCTGCGTGTTGGCCGCGCCCGGCGTGGCGCTGGTGTACAGCACCCGGGCCGAAAGGCTTTCGGCACGGCCGGAAGAAAGGCCGGCGCGCAGCACGCCGGTCTCAAACACGTCGGCAAGAACGCCTGCGCTGTCGTAAAGATACAGCGTGTCGCCCGCGGCCGAGACCGTTACCAGGCCGCGAAAGAGCGCGTAGCCGCCGGGCTCGATGCTGCCCGAAAGCACCGCGCCCGCTTCCCCCGCCTTGGAGGAGAGCCGCCAGCCTTCGAGCGAGACCGTTTCCTCCCCGGCGTTGTACAGCTCCACCCAATCGGCCTCGCTGCTGCCGAAGCGGTGGGTGGCGCTCACCTCGCTGATGCGCACTGCGCTGCCGCTCCCCAGCGCCGCCACAAGCTCTGCAAAGCCGGCGGTGTCGTTCGCCTTGCCCGGCGTGGGCTGGGCGTAGTACAGCCACGTGCCGCCGGCACTGCTGCCGTAGGAAACGTTGTCGCTGCTCTCTTTTTTGAGCGGCACGGTCTGCACCACGCCTTCTGCGCGGTTGGCAAGGGTCAGCACCTCGTCGCTCGCGCCCAGGCGGAAGGGGGAGTGCCACTCGCCGCCTTCGGTGGAATCCTGCCCGGAAAGGAACACCACCAAATACTCGCCCGGGCCGAGCGTGCCGGCGGGCAGCTGCCACTTAAAGGGGTCGTCCGCCCGGTCGGAAAGCGCGTAGTCCGAAAGCTCCACCGCTTCCCCCGAAGCGTTGTACAGCTCCACCCAGGGCGAACGGTCGCCAAAGCGGTCGATGAGCGAATAGGTGTTTTCGCGCAGCACCTCGTTGATGACCAGCGCCGAAAGCCCTTCGTTGAGCGCAAAGCTTTCCATGGGCTCGCCGGTGTTCCCGCCGCCCGGCGTGGGCGTCGTAAAGTAGACCGTGCCGCCGTTTTCGCCGTGCGCGGCCGAGGTGCCGTCAAACAGCCCCTCCTCCCACGAAAGCGAATCCACCTCCCGCCCGGCGGCGTCGTACAGCCACACGCCGGTCTCCTGGCGGTTCAGCGAAAAGCTCAGGGCGTCCTCGCGCCCGCTCTCTTCAAAATACACGGCCAAATACTCGCCCGGGGCGAGCGAAACGTCCGGCAGCGCGCACTTTTGGGGGCTGGAGGGGTCGTCGGTAGCGTACAGGCGGGAAAGCAGCACGGGTTCTGTGCCGCCGTTGTACAGCTCCAAAAAGGTCTGGTCGCCGTCGGCGTGTGGCAGCACCTCGCTGATGACAAGGCCGGCTGCCGCGCCGGAAGCCACCTCTTCGAGCGCGGCAAAGTGCGTGCCGGTGTTTTCGGCCCCCGGCGTGGGGCTGGCAAAGTAGGCGTATTCCCCCTCGGCGCTCACGCCGTAGGAAACGTCGGCCTCAAGCTTTGGCACTTCCAGCGTCTGCACCGTTGCGCCCGAAGGGTCCAACAGCCGCAAGGTGGTGCCCCGCTTGGGCAGGTTAAAACCCGTGGCGTAAGCCGCGCCGCCCTCCACCGGCGCGCAGCAGTACACCACCAAGTATTCCCCCGGGCCAATGGAGCCGCCTTCAAAAAAGTACAGCTCGCCGCTGTCGTCCGTGCGGCCGATGCCGTAGCCCTTCAGCTCCACCGCGCGGGAGGAGGGGTTGTAAAGCTCGATCCAGTCGGGCGAGCCGTAAATTTCGTCCTGCAGCGAAGCGCTGTTGGAGGAGACCACTTCGGTGATGACCAGGCCCTGTTCTGTGGGCAGAACGCCCGCTTCCTGCAGCGCGAGCAGCGCAACAGCCGCGCACACCAGCACGGCAAGCACGGCGATCAGCACTGTTTTGGACTGTTTCATGGCGGTTTCTGCCTCCTTATGGCCGCCCTGCGGCCTGCATTTGTATAGTACCTTTCAAACGGGCAAGCGCCGGCCCTTTTAAAAGGCGCAGGCGCTTTCCCGTTTGCCGCGCGCCGCCCCTCAGCGGCTCAGCAGTTTTTTCACGCGCTCCATGGCCTCGGCGGTGCGCTCCTTGCTGCCAAAAGCCGTCAGCCGGAAGAAACCCTCGCCGTTTTTGCCAAAGCCCGCGCCGGGCGTGCCCACCACGTTGGCTTCATGGAGCAGCAGGTCAAAGAACGCCCAGGAATCCATGCCGTTCGGGCAGCGCAGCCACACGTAGGGCGAGTTTTTGCCGCCGGTGTACCACACGCCCAGTTCGTCGAGCGTTTGGGAAATGACGCGGGCGTTTTCGCGGTAGTAGCCAATGTGTTCCAGGCACTGTTTGCGCCCCTCGGCCGAAAGCGCCGCCGCCGCGCCGCGCTGCACGATGTAGGGCACGCCGTTGAACTTGGTGGTCTGGCGGCGCAGCCACATTTTGTTGAGCTTTGCGCCCTCGCGCTCCAGGGCAAAGGGCACCACGGTGTAGCCGCAGCGCGTGCCGGTAAAGCCGGCGAACTTCGAGAAGGAGCAAAACTCAATGGCGCACTCCCTTGCGCCCTCGATCTCGTAAATGCTGCGGGGCAGGCCGGGCTCGGCAATAAAGGCCTCGTAGGCGGCATCGTACAAAATAATGGCGCCCTGCTCTTTGGCGTAGTTCACCCACGCTGCCAGCCCCTCTTTGGGATAGACCGCGCCGGTGGGGTTGTTGGGCGAGCAGATATAGATGATATCGGCCTGCTGCGCGCGGTTTGGCGCGGGCAGGAAGCCGTTTTCGGCCGTGGCGTTGGCGTAAACGATCCGGCGGCCGGCCATGACGTTGGTGTCCACGTACACGGGGTAGACCGGGTCGGGCACCAGCACGGTGTTATCGGCGTCGAACAGGTCCAAAATATTCCCCAGGTCGCTCTTTGCGCCGTCGCTGATGAAGATCTCGTCCGCTTCCAGCGCCACGCCCCGCCCGGCGTAGTACTCTCTAACGGCGTCTTTCAAAAACCCGTAGCCCTGTTCGGGGCCGTAGCCGCGGAAGGTCTCCTGCACGCCCAGCTCGCGCGCGGCTTCCGCCATGGCCGTCACCGCCGCCTCGGGCAGGGGCAGCGTGACGTCGCCAATGCCCAGGCGAATGATGTCGGCCCGGGGGTTCTGCTCGCTGTAGGCGCGCACCTTCTGCGCGATGTTCGTAAAAAGGTAGCTGTCCTGAATGTTTTCGTAGTTCCGGTTGATCTTCATGGATTGGCCTCCTCGCTTGTCTGCCCGTTTACACTTCGACCGTGCCTTCAAAGACCTCCACGGCCTCGCCGGTCATGTAGGCGGTCTCGCCGGTCACGCGGATGATCAGATCGCCCCCGCGCAGGTGCACGGTGATGTCTTCGTTCCTGGGGGAAATGCCGTTGAGCACCGCCGCCACCGCCGTCGCCGTGGCGCCCGTGCCGCAGGCCATGGTCTCGCCGCTGCCCCGCTCCCACACCCGCATGTTCAAATGGGTGGCGTCGAGCACCTGTACGAACTCGGTGTTGACGTCTTCGGGGAAGGCGGGGTGGTGTTCAAACTCCGGCCCGATTTTTTCCAGGTCGAGCGCCATGGGGTCCTCCGGCACAAAAATGACGCAGTGGGGGTTGCCCATGGAAACGCAGGTCACCCGCCACTCTTTGCCGGCGGCGGCGAGCGGCACGTCCACAGCCTGCGCCTGGCCGGCGCACAGCGTGGTGGGGATCTTTTCGGGCGTTAGAATGGGCGCGCCCATGTCCACCCGCGCTGCCGTGGCTCTGCCGTTTTCTACGGTCAGCTCCAGGGTCTTGATGCCGCTCAGGGTCTCCACCGTCACCACCGGCTTTTTTGCAATGCCGTGGTCGTAAATGTACTTGCCCACACAGCGGATGCCGTTGCCGCACATCTTTCCTTCGCTGCCGTCCAAATTGAACATCTGCATCCTGGCATCGGCGACCTTGCTGGGGTGGATGAGGATGACGCCGTCCCCCCCAATGCCCTTGCGGCGGTCGGAAAGCCGCACCGCAAGTTCTTCGGGGTGGGGCACGGCCTGGTCAAAGGTGGAAAAATACACGTAGTCGTTCCCGCAGCCGTGCATTTTGGTAAACTTCAGCTTCATGTGCCGTCCTTTCTTTTGCCGCCGGCCAAACCGCGGCCGGTTTTTTCACACATTTCGACAGTTTATTATACCTGATACGCCTCACAAAAAGTAGTCCCCGGCAAAAAATTCCGCCGGGGACTTGCACAGGTATCCTTCTGCTGTTTGTTTTTCTCTCCGTCAGGCGTTGGCCGCGCGCGCCGCGGGCGCGCTTTCTGCGCTCTGCCCGCCGGGGGCTTCCTCCTTTGCCGTCAGGGCGGCGGCTCCGGCAGGCAGCGCCGCGCCCACGCCCTCGGCCGCAGCCGGCGTCCACTCGGGCGCGCGGCCGTAAAGCTCGGTCACATCCGCCAATCGCGCGGCCATCCACTCCAGCGCTTCCATGGGCTCCAGCCGCCACCGCCAGTTCATGCCCAGCGTGCCGGGCACGTTGGTGCGCGCAAAGCTGCAGTGGCCCAGGATGTCCTGCATCTGCAGCACGAACAGGCCGGCCACCGAAGCGCTGCCCGCGCGGATGCAGCCCCAGTGGTAGCCCTCTTCGTGGTTGAGGCCGCAGTAGCGCCGCACAAAGGAGCGCTTTTCGCCCTCCAACCCTTCCAGCCACCCAACCAGGGTATCGTTGTCGTGCGTGCCGGTGTAGCACACACACTCCTTGGTATAATGGTGGGGCAAATAGGCGTTTTCCGGCCCGCCGTCAAAGGCGAACTGCAGCACGCGCATCCCGGGCAGGCCGGCCTCTTCGCGCAGCTTGGCCGCCGCTTCGCTCAAAAAGCCCAGGTCTTCGGCGATCAGCTCGGCGCCGGGCACATCCTCTTTGGCAGCGCGGAAAAAGTCCATGCCCGGGCCCTTCTTCCAGCGCCCGTTCTGCGCCGTGGCCGCGCCGTACGGCACGCACCAGTAGTCGGCAAAGCCGCGGAAATGGTCGATGCGCACCACGTCAAACAGCCGGTAGGCCGCCCGCAGCCGCTCCTTCCACCAGGCGTACCCCTCCTGTTTGTGGGCCTCCCAGTCGTAAAGCGGGTTGCCCCACAGCTGGCCGGTGGGGCTGAAGTAGTCGGGCGGCACGCCCGCCACCTCGCGGGGCAGGTGCTCTTCATCCAGGTCGAACAGCGCGGGGTTGGCCCACACGTCGGCCGAATCCGCCGCCACGTAAATGGGCAGGTCGCCAATGATCATGACGCCCTTTTCCGCGGCGTATTCCCTGATAGATCGCCACTGCCGGAAAAAGAACATCTGCACAAAGCAGTAAAAATCGACCTCTTCTTTTAAGATCGCGCCGTAAAGTTCCAGCGTGCTCTGTTTGCGCTTGCGCAGCCCCTCCTGCGGCCAGCGGGTCCAGGGCCGGCCGCCGAACTGGTCCTTGATGGCCATGAACAGCGCGTATTCCTCAATGCGCGGGTTGTTCTGCACAAAGCGCGCCAGCGCCGCCCCGTCTTTGAATCGCGCAAAGGCCTGCCGCAGGATGCGCCTGCGCCCAAAGTAGACCTTTTCGTAGTCCACATACCGGCGGTCCCACCCCCAGTCGACGGCCTCGACCTCCTCTTTTTTGAGAAGGCCCAGGGCGATGAGCTCTTCCAGATCGACGTAATAAGGGTTTCCGGCGAAGCTGGAAAAGCACTGGTAGGGCGAATCGCCGTAGCTGGTGGGGCCCAGGGGCAGCACCTGCCAGTAGGTTTGTTTTGCCGCCGCCAGAAAGTCGACGAACTTGCGGGCTTCTTTGCCGAGCGTGCCGATGCCGTAAGGCGAGGGCAGCGCGGAAACGGGCAGCAGGATGCCGGAGGAACGCTGCATGGTGGAGTCTCCTTTACGTTTTTTATCTTGCGATCGGCCGGGCCTTTCCGCAAAAAGGGCCCGCCGCGCCCCAAAGCGCCGGCCGCGGCGGGGGGCGTTTATCCGGCCGGCTGTTCTTCGCTCACTTTGCGGGCAATGGAGTTGTCGACCAGCGCGTCAAATTCCGGGCGGCCGCTCAGCTCGCCCGCTTCGCCGATGATGTCGAGCATGCGCTCAAACATCTCCTCGGTCATGACCGGCGTTTCGGTCCAGGCGCCGATGCGCTGGTAGTTTTCGGCCACGCGGGTCAAAAGCTCCACGTCGGAATCGGGGAACTGCGGGGCGATGACCGAAGCGATCTCGGCGGGCGTGTGCGTGGCCACCCACTGCTGGCCGCGGTACACCGCGCGCAGGTAGCGCTCGTAAAGCCCGGCGTTTTCTTCCACCTTGCTCTTGAGCACCATGTAGGCCGTGTAGGGCACGTCGCCGCTCTCGTCGCCCACGGCCGCCACAATGTACCCCACGCCCTCGCGCTCGGCCAAACTGGCGCTGGGCTCAAACAGCGTGACGTACTCGCTGTCGCTCGATTCAAAGGCGCCGGCCATCAGATTGAACTGGATGTCGGTGCGCACATTCACGTCCACGCCCGGTTCCAATCCGTTCTGCTTGAGCACGTATTCCAGGGTCATCTGCGGCATGCCGCCCTGGCGCCCGCCGATCACGGTCTTGCCGCGCAGCTTCTGCCAGGAAAAATCCTCGTCCGGCTCTTTGCCCAAAAGCAGCGAGCCGTCCCTTTTGGTGAGCTGCCCGATGATGACGGCGTGGTCCTCCCGCCCTTCGTTGTAAACGTACACCGCCGTTTCCGGCCCCATGAGGCCAATGTCGGCGTCGCCGGAGAGCAGCGCGGTCATGGATTTGTCCGACCCGCCGCCGTTGACCAGATCGATCTCGATGCCCTCTTCTTCAAAATAGCCCAGTTCCATGGCCGCGTACTGCGGCGCGTACAACACCGAATGGGTCACTTCGTTGACCGTCACTTTGGTCAGGCCGCTCTCGGTGCAGCCGCCAAACAGTGCCAGCGCGCCCAACAGTGCCGCAAGGCCCGCGGCCAACCGGTTCTTTTTACCGCTCATGGATGTTACCTCCTCTTTTCCTGGGCGCGTTGCGCCCCTGAAAAAAGGGTATGCATCCCCCCGCCGCGCGGTGAAGGTTCAGCGCAGGCGGCGCAGTTTTTCGTCTGCCTCGCCCACGGTCTGCGCGCAGGCAGCCGCCCGCACCGCAATCTTCCCGTCCGCTACCACGGCGTAGGTGTCCTCGTCGGTCACAATGATGTGTTCCGAAAGCGAAATGCCCACCGTAGAAAGCGCCTCGCGCACCCGCTGGGTGGCGGAGCGGTCCTCGGCCGAGGGCGTGCTGTCCCCCGCGGGGTGATTGTGCGTGAGCACCACGTGGACCGCCGCGTGCGCAAGCGCCTCTTCGGCCACCCGCCGGGGCAAAAGCGCCACGCGGTCGGGCAGGCCTTCTGCGATCAGCCGGGCGGCAATGAGGTTGAAGCGCGCGTCAAACAGCAGGGCGTAAACGCACTCGCTCTTTCGGCCGCGCAGCAGGTGGTAGCAGTATTCGGCCACCGCGCCGCGGGTGTTCATGGGGGTGCGCTCGTGCTCGGCCAGCGCGGCCCGGCGGTCGATCTCGCCCACCAGGCACAAAAAAGCAGCGGTCTTTTCGCCCACGCCTTCCACCGTTTTGAGTTCGGCCGGCGTGGCAGCGATCACGGCCGAAAGGCTGCCGAAGCGCTCCAGCAGCTTTCGGGCAATGGCCTTGGTGTCCCGCCGGGGCAGGGCGTAAAAGAGCAGCAGCTCGAGCAGTTCGTATTCGGCAAAAGCGTTGAACCCGGCGCGGCGGTAGCGCTCGCGCAGGCGTTCGCGGTGGCCGTCACACACGTCCTTCCCCCCCTTTTTTGCCTGGTCTGCGGTATTCCCTGTTGGTTTATTATACCATGTGCCACAAAGGGGTGACAACGCCGCAAACGCCGGCCGCGCGCAAATCGTTTTTGCCCCTTATCCGCGCAAAAATTTAAAAAAAGGGGGGCTTTGGCGCGTGACAAATCCCATTCGGTGTGCTATAATGCTTCCTGCGTGCTTCGTGTGCGCCCTGCGCTACTGTGGCTCAGTTGGTAGAGCAGCTGATTCGTAATCAGCAGGTCGCCGGTTCGAGTCCGGCCAGTAGCTCCAAACTTCCGGCTTGCTCCCTTTGCAGGCCGGTTTTTGTTATACCCGCCGCCTGAAGGAGGCCCGCCATGCCCCCCTCCCTTTCGCCGGAATTCCGGGCGCTCGGCCGTTCCATGCCCTACGCCCGGCCGCTCTTTTGCCTTGCTGCGCCGCTGCAGGGGCTGCTGCTCGCCTGCGTGCCGGTCCCCAAAGGCCTTTGCGCCCGCACCATCGCGATCAGGCGCGCAAGCGGGCGGCCGCTGCGCGCCGAAGTTTTTGCCCCCAAAGGGCCGGGTGCGCCGCGGCCCTGCCTGCTGTTCTTTCACGGCGGGGGCTTTGGTTACAGGGCCGCGCCCCACCACAAACAGCTCGCGCTCCGCTTGGCAAACGATTTGGGGTGCGTCGTGGTCTGCCCGCGGTACCGCCGCCTGCCCCGCCATCCCTTCCCCGCCGCCAAAGAGGACGCGCTTGCCGCCTACCGCTTTGTGTGCGCCCGCGCAAAAGAGCTGGGCGCCGACGCGCAAAAGATCGCCGTGCTGGGCGACAACGCCGGCGGAGCGCTTGCCGCCTACGCCGCCGCCCACGACTGGGAAAACAGCCCCCGCCCCTGCGCGCAGGTGCTGCTGTACCCCGTTGCCGACGCTTTGCAGTCCTCCCCCTCTCTGCGCCGCCTTGCCCGCGCCCCCATGTGGAACGCCGGAAACAACGCGCACATGTGGGCGTGGTACCTGCAGGGGTGCACCGAAGCGCAGAAGCGTGAAGCCTCGCCTTTGACCATGCCGCTTTGCCCGCCCCCGCCCCCGGCCTACGTGGAAGTTGCGGGATGCGACTGCCTGCGCGGCGAGGGCCTGCGCTTTGCCGGCCGCCTAAAGGCTTTGGGCGGGGCGGTGACGGTATACGAGGTGCCGGGCGCGCCCCACGGCTTCGACCTTCTGCAAAATGCCCCCGCCACAAAAGACGCGCTGCACCGGCGGATGGCGTTTTTAAACAGCGTTTGGGCAACGTAATACCCGCTCAAAAACACACAAAAACTCCCCCTGCCAAGCCGTCCGGCAGGGGGAGTTTTGTAGTTTTTTGGGTGTTGTGTTCCGCCGGACGCCAGGCGCCCGCTCAGGCCCCGGTAAAGAAGCCGCTGCCGGTGGCCTCGTTCAGCAAGCCCCAATACTGGAGGGTGGCGGGAGCGGTCTCTTCGTAGCGGCCCGGCCACCAGCTCAAAAACTGCTCCGAAAGCCCGCTCGTGGGGGTCTCGGGCGCGTAAAGCGTAAACGCCGTGCCGCCGTCCACGCCGTAGGGGGTCGCCGCCACGTAGCGGATGCCCTCTTCGATCCAGCTCTCGCCCATGGTCTGGCTGGCCGTCAGCTCTTCCAGGCTCAAAACCCAGGTGTTTTCATCCGGGTGGGAAAGCGCCTCGAACCGGCCGGAAAACTCGCACACGTACACCGTGCCGTTGGGGTAGTCTTCGGCGAACTCGCCCATTTCAGAATCATGGTAGCTGCCTGTAAAGGAGCCGTCGGGCTGCAATTCGAGTTCCGTGAACCACCCGCCCGCGCCGCTGCTGAACACGAATGTCAAAGGCAGCGCGTCCGGCCAGGGGATCTCCTCTTCCTCCGCCGCCGGTACCTCTTCCAGTTCAGGGCTTTCTTCGGGCGCAGGGCTCTCCTGCGCGGGCTGAACGGGAATGTTCTGCGCCTCTTCGTTTTCATTCGACGCCGGCGCGCCGCAGGCCGCGAGCGCAGCGATGAGCACGGGCGCCAGTGCGGCGGCCAAAAACTTTTTCCACATCGTTTTCATGCAAACTCTCCTTTTTGTAAAAAGGCTTTCTCACGCTGGGGAAAGCCTCTTTCTTTTTTGCAGGCGCGGCCAGATCAATAAAAAGTCGCGACTTCGACCTCCGGCGGCTCGGAGTGCTCGAGGGCGAGCACGTTCAAAACCGGGCCCTTTTTGCCGTACACGCGGTGGAAGCGCACATTGACCTGGGCGGTCACAGTCACCCATTCCCGCTTTTTCAGCTCCGAGGCCTTGGCGTAATTGCAGGCCAGGGCCGAAAAGCTGATGTCCTCCACACAGCAGGTCATGATCTGCCGGCCGACGATAAAGCAGTCCTTGGGCAGCTTGTCGTGAATGACCACCTGCCCCTTGAAGCGCACGGTCTTCCCCTGGTACTTCTTCATCTCTTCGGCGATGTCGCGGTACCACAGGGCGTAGTCCTCGTCCTTGATCTCGATGACCGGGGCGTTCAGGTCGAAGGGCAGGGGGTCTTCGATCTCGTCGTACTCCACCTTGCCGTCGGTGTACTCAAAGGCGATCTGCGCCCGGCGGGAAATGCCGCGCACCACCTTGTGGAAGGCCATTTTGTCGATGAGCGGGGTGACGCGGTTGAACACCACCAGCTCGCAGGACTTCAGCTTATCCACCACCAGCGCGCGCATATTGGCGTTGTAGCTCAAAAAAGTCTGGGCGTTTTCAAACAAAAACTCCTGGTACACCAGCCAGCCTTCCGGCAGGCTCTGGTAGAGCTTTTCGAGCATCCACATCCCGTTATACTCAATGAGCACGCGGTAGGCCCCGCACTCCTTGCGCCACGCCTCCAGATTGGCGGGCGTAAGGTCGGCCTCTTTTTCCACCTCGCGGATGACGACCTTGCTGGAAACGAACTTTTCGGGTTCAAATTCCTCCAAGCCCTCTTCGCACACCAATAGCAGCGTGGTCTTGCCCTCGTCAAAGCGGGGGTCTTCCATGGTCTCCTGAATGAACTTGGTCTTGCCGGATTCCAAAAAGCCGGTAAACAGGTAGACCGGGATCTCCATCGCAGCCATAGCAGTCCCCTCAGTTCAGGCCGAACAGCGCCGAGACCGCCTGGCCGTCGATGTGCTCGCCAATGACGCACAGCCGGCCGGTCACCATGGGCGCGCCGGTGCGCAGGTCGCTTTCGCCGGGCACGTAGTCAAAGTAGATCCACTCGCCGTCCTTGCCCGCCACAATGCCCTTGGCGCGCAGCACGTTGCCGCACCGGCCTTCGGCCAAAGCGGCAAGCGCGGCCTCCACCTCTTCTTTGCTGAACTTCCTGGGAGTCTCCACGCCGTAGCTGTTAAAGACCTCGTCGGCGTCGTGGTCGTGGTGGCAGCCGCAGCCGCAGCTCTCGCCGTGCTCGTGGTGGTGTTCGTGCCCGTGCTCGTGGTGGCAGCAGTGGCCTTCCTCGTCGTGGTGATGGTGGCACTCATGCTCATGCTCATGCTCATGATCGTGGTGGCAGCACCCGTGCTCATGGTCATGGCCGTGCTCATGCTCATGATCGTGATCGTGGTCATGGTCGTGATGGTGGTGATGGTGCTCGTGCACGGCCTCGTGGGCGAGCTTTTCCAACTCGGCTTCCAGCGCCCCCTTGTGCTCCATGGCCTCCACAATGGCCGCGCCCGTCAGCTGCTCCCAAGGCGTGGTGACGATGGTGGCCTTGTCGTTGTGCTCTCTTAAAAGCGCCACGGCGGCCTCCAGCTTCTTTTCGTCCATGCCGCCGGTGCGGCTGAGCACAATGGCGTTGGCGTGGCCCACCTGGTCGTCAAAGAACTCGCCAAAGTTCTTCATATACATTTTGCAGCGGGTGGCGTCCACCACGGTGGTGAAGCTGTTGAGCTGGGCGTTGGCGGCCTTGACGCCCTGCACGGCGCGGATGACGTCGCTCAGTTTCCCCACGCCCGAAGGCTCGATGAGGATGCGGTCGGGGGCGTATTCTTCCAGCACCTTTTGCAAAGCGGCGGCAAAATCGCCCACCAGCGAGCAGCAGATGCAGCCGGAGTTCATCTCGGTCACCTGAATGCCGGCCTCAGCCATAAAGCCGCCGTCCACGCCGATCTCGCCGAACTCGTTTTCGATGAGCACCAGCTTTTCGCCGGCAAAGGCTTCCTTGATGAGCTTTTTGATGAGCGTGGTCTTGCCCGCGCCGAGGAACCCCGAAAAAATATCGATCTTGGTCATTCTGCACTCTTCTTTCCTGTGTTCTCTTTCTTTTTTGCGGCCGGGCGCTCCTGCCCGCCGGTTCGATCCTTCCATATTATAATTTCGGATTTTCGAGTTTTCAAGCGCACGGCGGGGAAATTAGCGCCCAATCACGCGGTTTCTTTGCGGCGCGTCGCCCGCTTTTTTGCGCTGCGGGCCGCCTGAAGTGCAGCCCGGCATGCTGCAAAGAAGAAGGATCTCCCCCTTCCCCTCCCTTTTTCCCAGAGAAAAAGCATAAGAAAGGCCCGGAGGCACAAGGCTCCGGGCCTTTCCAAGCCCCTGGCGCGGGGCCCGTTTTGTATAATTTATAACAGTTTATGGTTGCAGGAAGGTACCATCCTGCCGCAGTTTGCACGAAAGTCCCCACCACTGCAGCAGTGTCTTGAGCGTAACCGCTGCAGGCGGCGAAAGTACCGCAGCTGTTTGATCTCCATGTCCCCTCTATTCCGCCTTTGCCGCGGCCCCTTTTTCCGCCTCTTACCTCATCAGCTCCGCATTTTTCACCCTGCACACAAAGTCCCCGATGCGCGCCCCCAAATTATTTGCCACCGGCACGCACTTGGCCATCAGCAGCATACAAACGGTTTTGTCGGCAAAGGATTCGACCGATTCGTAGTTACCCATGCCCTTGGCGATCAGCAGGTCGCAGGCGCGGTAAGCCTCCATAAATTCTTCGCCCATGTCGGGCAAATACACCGTGCACAGGTCCGAACCGGTGGTGATGACCTTTACCATTTCGGTCAGCCCCACCTGCGCGGCGTCGTCCATCATGGCGTCGTTGGCAAAGGGGCCACCCCGCACCGCCACGGTGAATTTGGAAAGCGGCGCCAGGCCCAGGGCATCCATCGCCCACAAAAAGACCTTGTCGAACACCAGCTCGCCGCAGTTGTCTGTCACGTAAAGAACGCTGCGGGCCTTCTGCAGCGCCGCGCGCAGCAGCTCTACGTCGTCGATGGCCAAAGGCTTTTGCGCCGCGGCGTCCAGCGCCTGTTCCACGGTGATGTCGTGGTGGGCCGTGGGGTCGATGACGTTGCCGGCAATGGCGTAGCGCACCGCCGCTTCCAACCCGTTTTTTGCGGCGAGCACGGCTTTTTTCGCGTGCTCCTCGTAGCGGAGCATCTCCTCGTTGTCTTTGCGCTTTTGCCCGGCGTAAAAGTCGTACCCGGCGTATTCGTGGATGGGCCGGCTGTAAAAGTGGTTCTTGCCCGGCGTCAGCGTAAAATCAAACCGCTCCGCCGCTTCTTTCAAATACCAGCGGATCAGCCGTTCTTCCTCCTCGGGCGAAAGGCGCAGCTGCTTGAGGCAGTCGTAAAAGGAACGGTACTGGCAGGCAGGGCAGTATTCCCGGCTGGTCTTCATGTCATGATCCTCCCATTTTGCTGCGGCCGGGCGGCCCCGGCCAGTTGCTTTCATTATACACGCCGGCCGCCCGGCCGCACAAGGACATTGACATTTGTTCCGCGCCGCGCGGCTCACCGCTCCGCGTGGTGCAGCACCAGAACGTCGCCGGGCAGCAGCTGGGTGCTGCCGCTGGGAATGACCACTTCTCCCTGGCGCTGGATCATGACGATCAGCGCGTCCAGCTCGCGGTGGGCTTCTGCAAGGGTGCGGCCGGCGAGCTTATCGCCTTTTGTCAACTTCTTTTCCGAAAGCCGCACGCCCTCCAGGTCCCCGGCCGCCGCCAGCGCGCTTAAAATGAGGGTATCGCCCGAGCGCAGCGCGGTCTCGCCCGTGGGCACCAGGCGCTCTTCCCCCCGCTGCAGCAGCACCAGAATGGTGCCGGGCGGCAGCACGATCTCCTTGATCTGCCTGTTCTCCCAGGTGTGCCCCGGCGGGATGCAGAAGCGGATGAACTGTACCGGCACCTCGTCCACATAATCCGTAAAGGTGCGCATGACGTCCTCTTCGGCGTCCAATAAATCGAGCTTTTTGGCCGCCGCGGGCAAAAGGGACCCCTGAAACAAAATGGACAAAAGCACGATGAGCAGCACGATGTGGAAGATATCGTACGACACCACGGCCGGGTGCACCGTGACCATGACGGCAAACACGATGGAAGCCGCCCCGCGCATGCCCGCCCAGGAGACGAAAAGCTGCTGTCTGACCCGGCTTTTGAAGGGCGAGAGGATGCCGAACACCGCCGCCGGCCGGGCGATAAAGGTCAAGAACAGAAAAATGGCGAGCGCCGGCAAGATCACCTGGCCCAGGCGCGAGGGGTAGGAAAGCAGGCCGAGCAAAAAGAAGAGCAGCATCTGCATCAGATTGGTGACGCCGTCAAAAAAGGGCACCAGCGTCTGCTTGTACTTGATGTTCGCGTTGCCGAGCAGGATGCCCGCAATATACGTGCTGAGGTAGCCGTTCCCGCCCACGGCCGCGGGCAGGGCGTAGGAAAGCACCGCCACCGCCACGGCAAAGACCGATTCAAACCCCGAGGAGCTGAAGGAAAAGCGCCGCATGAACCACACAGCGAGCAGCCCGCAGGCCACGCCCAGCGCCCCGCCGTACACCACCTGCGAAAAGACGAGATAAATCGCCTGCCCGGCCGAAGCGCCGCCCACCATGACCGTGAGCACGATGGTGGTGAGCATGTAAGAGCAGGGGTCGTTGCTGCCGCTCTCCACTTCCAGGAGCGAGGCGGTGTGGTATTTGAGGCCGAGCTTTTTGGAGCGCAGGATGAAGAACACCGAAGCCGCGTCGGTCGAGCTGATGACCGCGCCCACCAAAAAGCTCTCGAGCAAAGAAAACCCCAGCGCAAAGTGGCAGAACGCCCCCACCAGCGCCGCCGTGAGCACCACGCCCAGCGTGGAAAGCAGCGCCGCCTTGCCCACGACCGGCCGGGCCTCCTTCCAGCTGGTGCCGAACCCGCCGTAGAACATGATGAAGATGAGCGCCGCCGAGCAGATCTGCTCGGCAAAGGAGTAATCGTCAAAGGGGATGCGCAGCAAACCGTCGGAGCCAAAGAGCATGCCGAGCAGAATAAACGCCAGCAGCATGGGCACGCCTAGTTTTCCCAAAAAGCGGTTGCACAGCACGCAAGAGATCATTACCAGTCCCGCGATCAAAAGCAGTACGGTCAAACGGTCCCTCCTTTTTGCGGCGGTCAAGGCTTGCCTGCCGCCTTTTTCTTTTACTATAGCAAAAAGGCCCGCTTGCCAAAAGACACATTGCCGGCAAAATATTCCCCTCTTTGCCGTTTGGCTACCAAAACCTCGCGGCCAAACGGCAAAGGCCGGGCAGAAAACTTCTGCCCGGCCCGGTTTCATGCGCCGGCTGCGCGGCTTGCGCCCGCTGCTTCAGATCAGCGAACCGGCGTCTAAGCCGATGGCCGCGCCGCTGATGAGGCGGGCTGTGTGGCTGTCGCCCACCCAGAAGCACAGGTCGGACACATCCTGCGGGTCGATAAAGGCCACGCCCATGGGGCGCTTGGGGGAAAGGCCCTTGTCCATTTCTTCGAAGGAGTGGAACTCCATGCCCGTGGTGTACTTGATGTGGCCCAGGAAGGCCGGCTGCTCGGTCATGGGCGATTTGACCATCGAGGGGCAAATGGCGTTGACGGTGATGCCCTTCTTTGCCACTTCCTTCGCCAGGGATTTGGTCAGGCCCATGATGCCGAACTTGGCCATGGCGTAATGGCAAAGGTTGGGGCTGGACTTGAGGCCGGCAGTGGAAGAGATGTTGATGATGCGGCCAAAGCCCTGCTTGAGCATGAGCTTGACGGCTTCCTTATCGGTGCGCCAGGCGCCGATGAGGTTGATGTCGATCATCTGCTGCACCTGCTTGTCGGTCAGCTCCCAAGTCAGGCCAAAGGTCATGATGCCGGCGTTGGCAATGGCCACGTCCAGCCTGCCGAACTTTTCCCACAGCCCGGCAAAAAAAGCTTCCATTTCTTCGGGGCTGGTCACGTCGCAGCGCGCGGCGTAAACCTTTGCCCCCATGCCCTCAAGTTCCGCAATGGTCCCGGCAAACTGGGGGGAAGCGGGGTCCTGCATATCGCCCAGCGCCACGTCGTAGCCGTTTTGGGCAAACTTCACGGCGTGCAGGCGCCCCTGGCCCTGTGCGCCGCCGGTGATCGCAACAACTTTGCGTTCCATGGTCATACTCCTTATTCGTCGTCCTTGCGGCAGGCCGCCAGTTCTTCCAGCGTGGGCACAAGGGCCTTGTAAGCTTCCTTGAAGGTGGCGAACATCCTGTCGTACAAAGGCTTGTATTCCGGCCGGGGTTCCACGGTCTCGAGAACGGGCAGCAGCTTGTTGGTAACGGTAAAGTCTTCAAACAGCCCGACGCCCACGCCCGCGCACAGCGCCGCGCCCCAGGCGTTGGTCTCCTGCGTGAGGGCCGTGGTGGTGACCTTCTTGCCGGTGATATCGGCAATGATCTGCCGCCACACCTTGGATTTTGCGCCGCCGCCCGCCATGCGCACTTCTGTAAACGGCACGTTGAAGATCTCGACCATTTCGCGCAGGCCAAAAGCGATGCCTTCCATAACGGCGCGGGAGTAATGGCCGTAGTGGTTGTTCAGGCCCATGCCGATGAACGCGCCGCGCGCCTTGGGGTTGTGGTGAGGCGCCCCGCCGCCGCGCATGTAGGGCAAAAAGATCAGGCCGTCTGCCCCGGGCGGGCAGTCGAGCGCCAGCTCGTTGAGCCGGTCGTAGCTGAGCGCTTCGTGCTGGCCGTCGAACTTGGGCAGGTCCCTCAGCCACTGGTAGCACACGCCGCCGCCAAACACGATGTGGTGCGGCACATATCCCTTGCCGGAAACGTCCGAAAGGCCCAGAACGCGCGAGGGGCAGTCTGCCACGGTGTGGGGGCTGTAAACGCCCGTCCACATGGCCGAGCCGATGTACATGTAGCAGATCCCCTCTTCCACGATGCCCGCACCGGCCGCGCCGATGGAAACGTCGCCGCCGCCCACCACCACGGGGGTGCCTTCCACCAGGCCGGTCAGCTTGGCCGCCTGTGCGGTCACGTGGCCCATCACGTGGGAGGAGGGGTAGATCTTGGGCAGTTTGTCGGCGGTAATGCCAATGGCTTCTAGGATCTCGGGCGACCAGTCGCGCGTGCGGCGGTCCATCATGGCCGAGTCGGAAGCGTCGGTGTAGTCGGTCGCCACTTCGCCCGTCAGGCGGAAGGCCACATATTCTTTCGCCTGCAAAAATTTCCAGGTCTTTTCCACCAATTCGGGCATGTTGTCGTTGTACCACGCGATCTTCATGGCCGAATAGGTCTCGGTGGCCAGGCCGCCGGCGGTAATGTCGTAGAATTTTTCAAAACCGCCCAGCTTTTCGCACACTTCTTTGACCTGTTTGCCGGTGCGCATATCGGCCCAAATAAACACCGGGCTCAACAGCAAATTGCCGTCTTTGTCGATCGGGATCGCGGTGGACATTTGCCCTGAAGGGGCCACACCCGCAATTTCGTTCGGGTCAATGCCGTGCTTTTCAATGAGGGTCTTGGAGATGTCGCAAAAAGCGTTCCACCAGTCGTCGGGGTTCTGTTCCACCCAGTCGTTGTGCGGGTAGTAGGAGGGATATTCGCGATATTCCGTAGCCAGGGCATTGGCCTTGTCGTCGAAGATGACGACCTTGATGCCGGTGGTGCCCAGGTCGAACGCCATGATCTTGTTTTTCACTTTCGTTCTCCTTCCTGAAGTTGGGCGATATGCTCTCTTTGGGGTCTCTGTGCGCTCTTAGGGGAGGGGGAAACTCACTTGTTCGCTTCGTCGTAGCCGGCGAGGATGGCGATGGAAGCCGAAACGCCCAGTCTGTCGGCGCCCGCTTCCAAGTTGGGAACGACGTCTTCCCACTTGCGCATGCCGCCCGAGGCCTTGACCTTCATGTTGGCGGGGATGCTGGCCTTCATCAGCGCCACGTCGTGCGCCGTTGCGCCGCCCGTGCCGAAGCCCGTGCTGGTTTTTACAAAATTCGCGCCGGCCTTGGCCGCTGCCTTGCAGGCGTTTGCCTTTTCGTCGTCGGTGAGGTAGCAGGTCTCGATGATGACCTTTACGAGCGTGCCGTTTGCGGCGTCCACCACGGCCTTGATGTCCTGGTACACCGTCTCAAAATCGCCGGCTTTGGCCGCGCCGATGTTGATGACCATGTCGACTTCTTCCGCGCCGTTTGCAATGGCGTCCTTTGTTTCAAAGGCCTTGGTCTCGGGGGTGTTGGCGCCCAGGGGGAAGCCGATGACCGTGCAGGTCTTTACGCCCGAGCCCTTCAGCAGCGCCGCGGCCTGCTTGACGTTCACGGGGTTGACGCACACCGAAGCCGCGCCGATCTCCATGGCTTCCTTGCAGACTTTTTCAATATCAGCCGGGGTGGAAAACGCCTTGAGCAGGGTGTGGTCCATCATGCCGGCGAGTTCTTTTCTGGTAATGTTCATGGCTTTGTTCTCCTAAATCGAAGGTAAGGGGGATGGTTTTGCTTTACACCAAACCAAGGGCTTCCAAATTGGCTTTGATCTTGGCCTTGTCGGCGTCGGTGGCTTCGGCCAGGGGCTTGCGCATGAAACCGAGGTCCAGCCCAACGAGCGAAGCGGCGTACTTGTAGCCCGCCACGAACGGGCCGGCCTTCAGGGCCTGGCGCAGGCGCAGCACGTATTCCTGCTGGGCCTGGGCTTCTTGAATTTTGCCCTCGTTCACCAGCGCGCACAGCTTGATGATGGGCTCGGGGAAGACCGCCGAGATCAGCGAGATGATGCCCTTGCCGCCAAGCAGCATCACGGGGTAGGTGGTGGCGTCACTGCCGTTGAGGAATTCCATGGGCCGGTCGTGCCCAATGAGCCGCATGGTCTCCTGAATGTGCACAAAATCCAGCGTGGATTCTTTGTAGTAATACAGGTTCTCGTTGTTTTGAAAGAGCTTGGCAACGGTCGCCGCCGCCAAAACATTGCCGCTTTGGGGCGCGTTGTAAATGCACACCGGCAGCTTGGTCGCGCGGATGAGGGTCTCAAAAAACTCGTAAAGACCGTCCTGGGTAAAGGCGTATACGTTGGGCTGCTCGATCGAAATGGCGTCCACGCCGGCTTCCTCGTAGCCCTTGAGAACTTTGAGCGCTTCCTTGGTGGTGTTCTGCACGATGTTGCCCATGACCGGCACGCGGCCGGCCGCCTGCTTGACGACCTCGGCGGTGGTCTGGATCTGTTCGCCGGCGGTCAAAGAGAGCGCCTCGCTCGCCAGGCCGTTGGTAAAGAGCGCCGCAATGCCGGCCTCGATCTGGTATTCGGCTTCGGCGCGCAGCAGCGCGTAATCGACTTCGCCCGATTGCGTAAAAGGCGTGATCAGCTCGGTCACGGCGCCTTGAAAGGACTTATATGCCACTTGGGGTTCCTCCTTTGTTCGGTTGTGGGGTCAAAGGGATGGGGTGTCAGCTGACGGGCGAATAACTTTTGTTCAAAATCTAGATTTTAGCGCATTTGTTCGGCCTGCTTTCATCCTAGCACAGCCTGCATATTTGTGCAAGCCTTTTGTTGCAAATTCTCTATTTTTTATTTTTTAGGGAAAATGTTCATCCTCATTCTTCCAGCGGTCCTTTATTTCTCTAACGTCTCTCATTCGCTCCCCACAATTTTCGGAAGGTCCCGCTTTGCCTCTTCCCTCTCTGTCCCCTTTGCCAAACATCCCTTTGTTTTTCAAAATTGCGTTTGCTGTATTCTTGTTAAAAATGAACATTCGCAACTTTCGTTCTTGAAAGTTTCACATTCGTGGCGTATGATAGGGATATCCTTCCCCCATTTTCCCAACGACCGCTCAGCAGAGCAACTACGTTATATGGAACAGAAACGAAAACTATTAGTCGATATTGCCAAGCTCTATTACGAGCAGGGGCTCACGCAGGCAGAGATCGCCCAGCGTTACGATATTTCCCGCACCATCGTCTCCCGCAAGCTGGCAGAAGCGCGCGAAGCGGGCGTGGTCAAGATCTTCATCGACAGCGAAGAAGACACCGTTCACGACCTGGAGCGCCGCATGCTCGCCACCTTTTCGCTCAGCGGGCTGAAGATCGCCTCTGTGCCGGACGACAACAGCGGCCTTTCGGTCAAAATCACCGCCAAGGCGGGGGCGGAATACCTTTCCGGCTTTTTGAAAGAGGGCGACCGTTTGGGCGTGAGCTGGGGGTGGACGCTTTACGAGTTTTCTACCGCCCTGGCCGAACAGGAAGTTTCGCTGGACATGGTGTGCCAGATCACCGGCAGCGTGGACAACGCCATGGTGCGGGGCTACGCCAACGAGATCGTCGGCAACCTCTCGCGCAAATGGAACGCCAAGGAAGCCTACGCCTTCCCCTGCCCCGTCATTGTGGACAGCCCCATCATCTCCGACACCCTGCGGCACGATTTTAAGATCCGGCGGGTGCTGGAATCGGGTGCGCGCTGCAACAAGCTTCTGATCAACATCGCCCTGCCCGACGCGGGCAGCTGCCTGTACCAGGCCGGCTACATCACCGACGCCGACCTCGTCCGCCTGAAAGAAAACCGCGCCGTGGGCAGTATTTGCTGCCGCTTCTTTGACGAGAGCGGCCGCCCCTGCGACGAAACCCTCGACGGCCGCACGCTGGGCATCTCTATTGAAGATATTCGCCGCGCCGACTGCGTGATGGCCTGCATCACCGGCCGGCAGAAGGCCCAGGCGATCTACAGCGCCCTTCGGAACGAACTGATCGATATTTTGGTCATCGACTCGCTGACCGCCGAAGAGATCATGCGCATTGCAGAGGCGGAACGAAGCGCGTGACGGACACTTGGCTTTCTACCGCTCCCCTTGTTTTAAAAAACTCCTGCGTTTTGCCTGCGCAGGAGTTTTTATATGATTTTTTGTACCGTTTGGGCAGAGTTTCGACACACAGCGCAAGTTTACCTCAGCATACTCGTTAATTTATTTACAAACGCACTTGACATTTCTTATTTGTTTGTTTTATATTTAACTTGATTTCGGCTTTTTTCGCTCCCATAAGTTAACTTCTGTTTCCTTCCGAACAAAAACGCCAACATTCTGGCAACTCGGCCAAGAAAGTGAGACAATCATGAGCAAGATCACCATTGTGGGCGCCGGCAGCGTCGGCGCGACCATCGCCTATACCCTCGTGGTCACGGGCATCGCTTCTGAAATCGCCCTCATCGACCTCAAGGAGGACAAAGCGCTCGGCGAGGCCATGGACATCCGCCAGGGCACGCCCTTTTGCGCGCCGGTCTCGATCTACGCCGGCAACTACTCCGACGCCGTGGGGTCCGACGTGGTGGTCATCGCCTGCGGCGTAGCGCGCAAGCCCGGCCAAAGCCGGCTGGACCTCGCGCAGACCAATGTGGACATCATCAAGCTCATCACGCCCGAATTGGTCCACTACGCCCCCAACGCCATCTACCTCATCATCGCCAACCCGGTGGACATTTTGACCTACGTGTTCACCAAAATCTCCGGCCTGCCCGAACGGCAGATCATCGGCTCGGGCACCATTTTGGACACCGCCCGCCTGCGCTCGCGCATCGCCGAGTACCTCGACATCAGCCAGAAGAACGTATACGCCAGCGTGTTTGGCGAACACGGCGACACCTCCTTCGTGCCGTGGTCGCTCGCCACCATCGGCGGCATCGGGCTGGACGACTATTTGGCCACCATCGACCACAACGAAGACATCGGCGCGCTGCCCGAGTTCAACCGCGAGGAGATCGAGCAGTACACCCGCACCTCGGGCGGCAAGGTCATTTCCCGCAAGGGCGCCACCTTCTACGCCGTCTCCATCGGGGCCTGCCACATCATCAAGACCATTTTCGACGGCCGCAACTCCCTGCTGTCGGTCTCGTCCATGCTGCACGGCGAATACGGCATCCACGACGTCTGCCTCAGCCTGCCCTGCATCGTCACCTCCCGGGGCATCAAGACCAAATTGACCCCCACACTTCTTGAAAGCGAACAGGCGCTGCTCGAGCGCAGCGCTGAGAGCTTGCGCGAGGTCATTTCGGGGCTGGATCTTTCCATGGATTCGGCAAAAAAGCTGCTGAGCGTGTGAAAGGGGGCGAAGAAAATGGCAGAATTCCGCATAGAACGTGACTCCATGGGCGAAATGCAGGTGCCCGCCGACCGCTACTGGGCGGCCCAGACCCAAAGAAGCTACCAGAACTTCAAAATCGGCATCGAAAAAATGCCGCTCGAGGTGGTGCACGCCTTTGGCATTTTGAAAAAGGCCGCGGCGCTCGCCAACCACGCCTTGGGCAAGCTGGACGGCGAAAAGCTCGCCGCCATCACCGCCGCCTGCGACGAGGTGATACAGGGCAAGCTGGATGGCCACTTCCCCCTGGTGGTGTGGCAGACCGGCAGCGGCACGCAGTCCAACATGAACGCCAACGAGGTCATCGCCAACCGCGGCAACGAGCTCGCCGGCAAGAAGCTTCTGCACCCCAACGACCACGTCAACATGTCGCAGAGCTCGAACGACACCTTCCCCACGGCCATGCACATCGCTGCCGTGCTGGAAATCGAAAACGCGCTTTTGCCCGCCGTGGACGCCATGGCCGCAACTTTGCGGCGCTTGGAGCAGGAAAACGAAGGCATTGTAAAGAGCGGCCGCACCCATTTGCAGGACGCCACGCCCATTCGCTTCTCACAGGAGATCAGCGGCTGGCGCAATATGCTGGAAAAGTGCAAGGCCCAGCTTTTGCTGGCTTTGCCCGGCCTGCACGAGCTGGCGCTGGGCGGCACGGCGGTGGGCACCGGCCTGAACGCCCCCAAGGGCTTTGCCGAAGAGGTGGCCAAGCAGGTGGGGCTGCTGACCGGCAAGCCTTTTGTCACCGCCCCCAACAAGTTCCACTCCCTCACCGCGAAGGACGAACTGGTCTTCGCCCACGGCGCCTTGAAGGCCCTATCCGCCGATTTGATGAAGATCGCCAACGACGTCCGCTGGCTGGCCAGCGGCCCCCGCTGCGGCCTGGGCGAGATCCACATTCCCGAAAACGAACCCGGCAGTTCCATCATGCCCGGCAAGGTCAACCCCACCCAGTGCGAAGCCGTCACCATGGTGGCCGTGCAGGTCATGGCCAACGACGTGGCGGTGGGCATGGCCGCCTCGCAGGGCAACTTTGAGCTCAACGTCTTCATGCCGGTGCTCATCTACAACTTCCTGCAGTCTGTGCGGCTGCTGACCGACGTCATCCATTCTTTCGACGTCAACTGCCTCAAAGGCCTCACCGCCAACCGGGAAAAGATGCGCCACAACCTTCATAACTCCCTGATGCTGGTGACCGCCCTGAACCCCTACATCGGCTACGACAACGCCGCTAAAACCGCCAAAAAGGCCTACGCCGAAAACATCTCTTTAAAGGAAGCCTGTGTGGCGCTGGGCTTTTTGACCCCCGAAAAGTTCGACGAGGTCTTCCACCCCGAAGAAATGGCGTAAACATTCCGGGGCGCGGCCAAATAAGCAGCGAAAGACCCATCGCGAGGATTGCAATGAACTATTACTACTACCCCGGCTGCACGCTCAAGACCAAGGCCAAAGCGCTGGACGCTTCGGCCCGCGCCGCAGCCGAATGTTTGGGCGTCACGCTCACCGAGGTGCCCGAGTGGCAGTGCTGCGGCGCGGTGTACCCCATGGCGCAGGACGAAGTCGCCGCCCGGCTTTCGGCCGTGCGCGCCTTATTGGCGGCGCGCGAGGCCGGCGTGCCACTCGTCACGCTCTGTTCGGCCTGCCACCACGTCATCAAGCGGGTAAACGCCGACATGGCCAAAAACCCCGACCTGCGGCAAAAGGCCGCCAACTACCTCGGCCTTTCCACGCCCTACGCCGGGGAGACCAAAGTGCTCCACTACCTGGAGGTACTGAAAAACGACGTGGGGTTTGAAACCATTAAACAGCAGGTCAAACACCCCTTGACGGGGCAAAAGATCGGGGCATATTACGGCTGTTTGCTGCTGCGCCCGGCGGACGTGATGCAGTTTGACGACCCCGAATCCCCCACCATGCTGGAGGACCTTCTGCGCGCCCTGGGCGCTGCACCCGTGGACTACGACCAGAAAAACGAGTGCTGCGCGGGCTACCTTTCGCTCACCGACCCCGCGGCGGCTTCGCGCCGCACCCGCGCCATTTTGACGAGCGCGCGCGAAGCCGGGGCCGAAGCGCTGGTCACGGCCTGCCCGCTGTGCCAGTACAATCTTTCGCGCCACAGCGGCGGCAGCCTGCCGGTCTACTACGTGACCGAGCTGCTGGAAGCGGCGCTGAAGGGAGGGAACGGCCATGCCTGAGACCACCCGCGAGACCGTGCTGCGCATCAGCGGCACCAACACCCGCAAGTGCATGCTCTGCGGCAAGTGCTCGGGCTCTTGCCCGGCCTACGACGCCATGGACTACCGGCCCCACCAGTTCGTCGCCATGGTCGAACGGGGCGAGATCGCGCCGCTTCTGCAGTCCAAGTCGCTTTACGCCTGCATGTCCTGCTTTGCCTGTGTGGAGCGCTGCCCCCGCGGCGTACAGCCCGCCTCGCTCATCGAGGCCCTGCGGGCCATGGTGCTGCGCGAGCGCGAGCACACCCGCCTGCCGGCACAGCTCATCCCCGAGCTCATCGATGCCGGCACCCCCCAGCAGGCCGTGGTGAGCGCCTTCCGCAAGCTCAGCAAATAGGCGGGCTGCCTTCTTTGGGGCTCTTCCTTTGGTTTTTCCTTGAACATTTTCCTCGCCCTTTTGCCTGCGGCAGGCCCTTTGCGCGCTGCCCGGCAGGGGCAATTTTCCCCGCAAAGCGGCGTTTCCCCCGCTTTTGCGGGCTCAAACGAGGTATCTCAATGCAGAAAATAGGCGTTTTCGTCTGCTGGTGCGGCAGCAACATCGCCGGCACGGTGGACGTGGGGCGCGTGGTAGAGGCCGTGCGCCAGGAACCCGGCGTGGCCTTCGCCGCCGACTACCAGTACATGTGCTCCGACAGCGGCCAGAACCTCATCAAGTCCGCCGTCAAAGAGCACGGCCTCACAGGCATCGTGGTGTGCTCCTGCTCGCCGCGGATGCACGAGGCCACCTTTAAAAAGACCGCTGCCGCCGCCGGGCTGAACCCCTACATGGTAGAGATCGCCAACATCCGCGAGCACTGCTCGTGGATCCATAAGAATATGGAAGAAGCGACCGAAAAGGCCATCGTGCTCGCCCGCGCGGCCATCGCCAAGGTATTAAAAGACGCGCCGCTGACCTCCGGCACCACCGAGGTGACCAAGCGCGCGCTGGTCATCGGCGGCGGCATCGCCGGCATCCAGACCGCCCTGGACATCGCCGAGGCGGGCTTTGCGGTGGACATTGTGGAAAAGCAGCCCACCATCGGCGGGCGCATGGCCCAGCTCGACAAGACCTTCCCCACCCTGGACTGCTCGGCCTGCATCCTCACCCCCAAGATGGTGGACGCAGGCGCGAACGAGAACATCGAGCTGTTTACCTACAGCGAGGTGGAAAGCGTGAAGGGCTTTGTGGGCAACTTCACCGTCACCATCCGCAAAAAGGCCCGCAGTGTGCGCGCCGATTTGTGCACGGGCTGCGGCGAGTGCACCGAAAAGTGCCCCTCGCGCAAGACGAAAAACGAATTTAATATGGGAATGGACACCCGCGGCGCCATCTACATTCCCTACGCGCAGGCCGTGCCCAAGATCGCCGTCATCGACCGCGAACACTGCCTGCACTTCAAAACCGGCAAGTGCGGCCTGTGCGAGCGCACCTGCTCGGCCAAGGCCATCGATTTTGCCCAGGAAGACGAGCTCGTCACCCGCAATTACGGCGCCATCGTCATGGCCACGGGCTTTCAGATGATCGACCCCTCGGGGTTCGGCGAGTTTGGCTACGGCAAGAGCAAGGACGTTTTGACCTCGCTGGAGTTCGAGCGGCTGATGAACGCCGCCGGCCCCACCGGGGGGCATCTGGTCTGCCCGTCGGACGGCCGCCACCCCAAGCACATCGTGTTCATCCAGTGCGTCGGCTCGCGCGACACCTCGGGCTGCGGCAAGCCCTATTGCTCCAAGATCTGCTGCATGTACACCGCCAAACACGCCATCCTGGTGCGCGACAAGTACCCCGACGTCAGCGTTACGGTCTTTTACATCGACGTGCGCACCCCCGGCAAGAACTTCGACGAATTCTACCGCCGCGCGGTGGAGGAATACGGGGTGCAGTACGTCAAGGGCATGGTGGGCAAGGTCACGCGCGAAGGCGGCCGCCTGAAGGTGCAGGGCTCCGACCTGTTAAACGACCGCCAGCTGCACCTGGAGGCCGACATGGTGGTGCTCGCCGCCGCCATCGAGCCCGACCCCACGGCCCGCTCGGTGGCCTCCATGCTCACCGCCAGCATCGACACCAACGGCTTCATGACCGAGGCCCACCCCAAGCTGCGCCCAGTGGAAAGCCCCACGGCCGGCGTGTTCCTTTCGGGGGTGTGCCAGGGACCCAAGGACATTCCCGAGACCGTGGCCCAGGCGAGCGCCTGCGCCGCCAAGGTCATCGGCCTCTTGTGCAAGCAGAAGCTGGTGAACAACGCCTGCGTGGCATCTTCCGACCCCCTGCTTTGCAACGGCTGCTCCTCGTGCGAAAAGGTCTGCCCCTACGGCGCCATCACCTACGAAGAGCGCGAGCTGAACGACAAGGGCGTGCGCCGCACCGCCCGCGTGGCCGTGGTGAACGAGGCGGTCTGCCAGGGCTGCGGCGCCTGCACGGTGGCCTGCCCCTCGGGCGCGATGGACCTTAAAGGCTTTACCAATCAACAGATCATGGCGGAGGTGGACGCGATATGCCGCTGAACACGAGCGCCCCGGCGCAAACCGGGGAATACCGGCCGCTCATCGTGGCCTTCTGCTGCAACTGGTGCAGCTACGCCGGCGCAGACCTTGCCGGCTCCAGCCGCCTGACCTACCCCGCCGACGTCAAGATCATCCGCGTGCCCTGCTCCTGCCGGGTCAACCCGCTGTTTGTGCTGAAGGCCTTTGAGCGGGGCGCCGACGGCGTCATTCTGTGCGGCTGCCACCCCGGCGACTGCCACTACACCACCGGCAACTACTACACCCGCCGCCGCATGACGCTGCTGTTCTCCATGCTCGACTATCTGGGCATTGAACGGGAGCGCACACGGGTAGAGTGGGTCTCTGCCGCGGAAGGCGCAAAGTTTTCCGCCACCATGAACGACTTCGCCCGCACCATCCGCGCGCTGGGCGAAAACAGAAAGCTGAGGGATCTGCGATGCGGGAACTGACCAACGCCATTTGCGCCCGCGCCAAGGAGCTGCTGCAAAGCGGCGCGGCCGGCCGCGTCCTTGGCTGGGCGCCGGGGGAATTCTTTTACGACCCCACGCCCGGCGTTTTTTCCGAAGGCCGGCTGAACGAGCTGGTGTACGACGGCTTTACCGCCGCCAATCTCAGCAAGTACTGCATTGCCGAAAGTCAAAAGGAAGGCAAGGTGCTGGTGCTTTTAAAGCCCTGCGATTCCTACAGCCTGGCCCAGCTGGTCAAGGAGCACCGCGTAAAGCGGGAAAACATTTACGCTCTGGGCATCCCCTGCGAAGGCAAGCTGGATATGCGCAAAGCCCGCGCCAAAGGCGTGGAAGGCGCGCTTTCCTTCCGGGAAGAAGACGGCCAGGTGGTGTTTGAAACGCTTTATGGCGAGGTGCGCCTTGCACGCGAAGAGCTGCTTTTGGAGCGCTGCCTGTGCTGCCGCGGCCGGGAATACGCCGGCGTGGACGAAACGCTCGAATACGCCCTGCCCGAACTCCCCAAACGCGACCGCTTCCAAAAAGTCGCCGCGCTCGAAGAACAGACCGCACAAGAGCGCTACGCCTTCTGGCGGGGCGAGCTTTCCAAGTGCATCCGCTGCAACGCCTGCCGCAACGTCTGCCCGGCCTGCTCCTGTGTGCAGTGCGTGTTCGACAACCCCCAGTCCGGCGTGGCCGCCAAGGCCAACAGCACGGAGTTTGAAGAGAGCCTGTTCCACATCATCCGCGCCTGGCACGTGGCCGGGCGCTGCACCGACTGCGGCGAGTGCTCGCGGGTGTGCCCGCAGTCCATCCCGCTGCACCTGCTGAACCGCAAGTTCATCAAAGACGTCAACGAGCTTTACGGCGAGTACCAGGCCGGGGCCGACCCGGCCGCCCGCCCGCCGCTCGTCAACTACACGCCCGAGGACCCCGAGCCTTCGGCCGTGCTGGAAAGGGGGCGCGCATGAGCCTTTACGCAATGGACCGCGCCCGCCTGGGCGAATTGTACGAGGCGCTCGGCGCGCTGGGCCGGGTGTACCTGCCCACCCGCAAAAACGGCGCTTCGGCCTTTTTGCCCTACGGCGAGGAGGGCAGCGAAGCCGACCTTTCGCTGCTGCTGTGCGACAAAAGCCCCAAGGACCTGTTCTTCCCCCAGAGCGAGGAGCTGGTGAAGTTCCGCCTGACGGGGGCAGAGATCGCCCTGCAGGAAGCGGCCCGCCAGAAGGAGCCCTTTGTGCTCTTTGGGGTCAAAGCCTGCGATCTGCAGGCCATCGAGGTGCTCGACCGCGTGTTTTTGGCCGAGCCTGTGGACAGCTTTTACCAAAGCCGCAGGGAACACGCCACCGTCGTGGCGCTCGCCTGCGCCCGCCCGGCCGAAAGCTGCTTCTGCACCGCCTTCGGCATCGACCCCACAAGCCCCCAGGGCCCCTGCGACGCCGTCGCCTGGCTGACCGAGTCCGCCCTGTACCTGCGCCCCTGCACCGAAAAGGGCGAAACCATCGTTTCCTGCTTTGCGGGCTTTGCCCCCGCGGACGAAAAAGAAGTAGCAGCCCAGCAGGCCGCCGCCCGCGCCGTACTCGGCCGCCTGCCCTACGGCCAGCTCGACCTTTCGCGCTTTGGCGAAGCGTCGGACGAGCTGGCGCTGTTTGACCACCCCGCCTGGGAAGAGCTTTCGGCCCACTGCCTGGGCTGCGGCTCCTGCACCTTCAGCTGCCCCACCTGCCAGTGCTACGACATCCGCGACTACGACACGGGCAAGGGCGTTCTGCGCTTTCGGTGCTGGGATTCCTGCATGTACAAGGACTTCACCATGATGGCCCACGGCACCCCCCGCAAGACCCAGAAGGAGCGGTTCCGCCAGCGCTTTTTGCACAAGCTGGTGTATTACCCCAAGAACAACGGCGGCCTGTTTTCCTGCGTGGGGTGCGGCCGCTGCGTCAAAAAATGCCCCGCCAATCTGCACATGATCCGGGTCGCCAAGGCCCTGGGAGGTGAACCCCGTGCCCAATGATCCCTTGATCCCCATGATCGGCGTCGTGACCGATGTGCGGCGCGACACCCCCGACGTCAAGACCTTCCGGGTCAACGCCCTCACGGGCGGAAAAAACTTTGCCCATATGCCCGGCCAGTGCGCCATGCTCAGCATCCCCGGCGTGGGCGAGGCGATGTTTTCCATCACCTCCTCCCCCACCAACACCGAATATTTGGAATTCTCCATCAAAAAGTGCGGCTGCCTCACCGACTGGCTGCACCGCCTGGAAGCGGGCGCACAGCTGACCATCCGCGGGCCGTACGGCAACGGCTTCCCGGTGGAAGGCGCGCTCCTTGGGCAGGACCTTCTGTTCATCGCGGGCGGCATTGGCCTGGCCCCCTTGCGCTCCGTCATCAACTACGTGCTGGACAAGCGCGAGCGCTACGGCAAGGTAGATATCGTTTACGGCGCGCGCTCGGCCGACGATCTGGTCGACCTTGAAGAGATCCGCGCCTCCTGGGCACACGCGCCGGGAGTCGACGTGCACCTCACCATCGACCGCGCGCAGGAAGGTTGGGAGGGCAACGTCGGCTTCGTGCCCAACTACGTCCGTGAACTGGGCTTTGCCCCCACCGCCACAGCCCTTGTGTGCGGCCCGCCCATCATGATAAAATTCGTGCTGGGGGCGCTTGCCGAACTGGGCTTTGCCCGCACCCAGGTGTACACCACCATGGAGCTCAGAATGAAGTGCGGCGTGGGCAAGTGCGGCCGGTGCAACATCGGCTCCAAGTACGTGTGCAAGGACGGCCCGGTGTTCCGCATGGACCAGCTCGACGAGCTGCCGGACGAATACTGAGGTTTTCCCCGTTCAACAGCACCGTTTCCTGACCCGATCAAAAAGAAAACGACGCCTTCTTTCCGGAACCGGAGGTTTTTATGGAAGATATGGTCAACATCTACCTGTTCGGCAAGCGCTACCGCGTGCCGGGCAGCCTCACCATCATGACGGCCATGGAATACGCCGGCTACCAGCTGGTGCGGGGCTGCGGCTGCCGCAACGGCTTCTGCGGGGCCTGCGCCACCATCTACCGCATCAAGAACGACCGCGAGCTCTACACCTGCCTGGCCTGCCAGCAGCAGGTAAAGGACGAAATGTACATCGCCACGCTGCCGTACTTCCCCTTGGTCAAGCAGGTGTACGACATCGAAAAGGTCTCGCCCACAGAGCAGATCATGATGCAGCTCTACCCCGAAATTTACGCCTGCATCGGCTGCAATGCCTGCACCAAGGCCTGCCCGCAGGACCTCAACGTCATGCAGTACATCGCCGCCGCCCAGCGGGGGGACTTTGAGGGCTGCGCCGAACTCTCCTTTGACTGTGTGATGTGCGGCATCTGCTCCTCGCGCTGCCCGGCCAAGATCACCCACCCGCAGGTGGCGCTGCTGGCCCGGCGCCTGTACGGCAAGTACATCGCGCCCGAGTCCAGGCACCTGACCGAGCGCGTGGAAGAGATTGCGCGCGGCGATTGCGAAGCGCTGCTCGAATCGGTCATGCAGAAGCCCCTGGAAGAGCTTCAGGAGCTTTACAACCACCGCGAGATCGAAAAGTAAAGGGGGCCCGGCGATGTTGACAGAACAGATGCTTACATCCATCCAAAAAGTCGAGGCGACCCGCGCGGCCCGCATGGCGCAGGAACCCCGCCGCATGACCGCCGAAGAAAAGGACGCCCTGCTCAAAAAGTTCCACCCCGACTACCGCGAGGACGCCTTTGCCGTGCTCGCCGCCGGCCCCAACGCGGGCGACAAAGTGCCCAAAGAGCTGTGCGCGCTGCTGCTGGGGCACAGCCGTCTGGCCGGAAAAGCGCTGGATCTTGCGCACCCCGACTGCGACGTGGACGTGCTGGTCATCGGCGGGGGCGGGGCGGGCGCTTCGGCCGCCATCGAGGCGCACGCCGCCGGCGCAAAGGTGCTCATTGCCACCAAGCTGCGCATTGGCGACGCCCACACCATGATGGCCGAAGGCGGCATCCAGGCGGCCGACAAGCCCGGCGATTCCCCCGCCATCCACTACCTGGACGCCCTGGGCGGCGGGCATTATGCCAACCGGCCGGAGCTTCTCAAAAAGCTGGTGACCGAAGGCCCTGCGGCCGTCAAATGGCTCAACGACCTGGGCGTGATGTTCGACAAAGCCCCCGACGGCACCATGATCACCACCCACGGCGGCGGCACTTCGAGAAAGCGGATGCACGCCGCCAAGGACTACTCCGGCGCCGAGATCATGCGCGTGCTGCGCGACGAGGTCTTCAACCGCGAGATCCCCGTGTGGGATTTTACCGCCGCCATCGAGATCTTAAAAGACGAGTCCGGCCGCGCGGCCGGCGCGGTGCTTTTGAACATGGAGACCAAGGAGCTGCTCGTTGCCCGCGCCAAGACCGTGGTGCTTGCTACCGGCGGCGCCGGGCGGCTGCACTACCAGGGGTTCCCGACCTCCAACCACTACGGCGCCACGGCCGACGGCCTGGTGCTGGCCTACCGCGCCGGGGCAAAGCTATTGTACGCCGACACCCTGCAGTACCATCCCACGGGCGCGGCCTACCCGCCGCAGATCTTCGGCGCGCTGGTCACCGAAAAGGTGCGTTCTTTGGGCGCCATGCTCGTCAACCGCGAGGGCGAAGCCTTCATGCATCCCCTGGAGACCCGCGACGTCTCGGCCGCGGCCATCATCCGCGAGTGCACCGAGCGGCAGCTGGGCATTGAGACCGGCAACGGCTACGGCGTGTGGCTGGACACCCCCATGATCGATCAAATAGGCGGCGAGGGCACCATCGAGCGCCGCATCCCCGGCATGCTGCGGATGTTCGGCAAATACGGCATCGACCTGCGCACCACCCCCATTCTGGTCTACCCCACGCTGCACTACCAAAACGGCGGCATCGAGATCGCCCCGGACGGCATGAGCGGAGTGGAAAACCTGTTTGTGGCGGGCGAAGCGGTGGGCGGCATCCACGGCCGCAACCGCCTCATGGGCAATTCCCTGCTCGACATCATCGTCTTTGGCCGCACGGCGGGCAAGAGCGCCGCGCGCGCCGCAAAAAACACGGCGCCGGGCCGGTTGAGCCTTGCGCACGTAGAGGCTTTTGAGCAGTCCCTCAAGGAAGCGGGCGTCGAGACCGGCGCGGTCTCCCCCCTGCTGCTGCCCGACTACACCCGAAAAACCAACGAACTCTGACCTTTTTATTGAAAAACCGCTGCCCAGGGGAACGCATTTACCCGGGCAGCGGTTTTGCGCTTTGTTCTTTTGCCCAGTCTTTCCCCCCCTTCGCCTACTGTACCGGCCTTGCCAAACCTCCGCTTCCCGGCCAAGAAAGGAGCCTTCATGGAAGAACGCCTGACGCAGTTTACGCCAAACGGCTACCAGTTAAAGGAAGGGCAGCAGCTATCCGCCGCCCTGGAAAAGCTGGGAAAACTCGAAGACCTGTACGATTCCCTGCTTTCTGAACAGGAAAACATCGAGCAAAAAATGGCCGCCCTGCGCGCACAGGGCAAGCAAAAAACCGTGGCCTTCCGCCAGCTCATGGCCGACAAGTTCCAGCTCATCGCTTTGCTCACGCGGCTTCACAATATTTGAACCCGGCTGTTTCAGCCAATGCCCCTGCAAAAGAGAGCGAACGCGCCGATGTTCGAATCACCCCTTCCCCTTCAGCCCGGCGCAAGCCCCAACCATATGAAGAAAGCAGAGAATTTTTTCAAATTATAGTCATCCTCCTCGCGGGGATGTGGATTGAAATGTCGAATACGAAGAAGTCCCACAGCTTAGCGCTATGTCATCCTTCTCGCGAGGACGTGGATCGAAATGCCGAGGTGAACAAGCCCGGGCACGCCTTCAAGCGCCGTTTGGTAAGAGCCCGTCCATGTTTGCCGCGGTCTCTCAAACGCTGGTCGAAACCTGCCCAAAACGCGGGAGGGGATCATTCCCCTGCCGCCGTCCGAACCAAGGGCACAAGCCAAAACCCGAACCATACCGGGCTCTCCCGGGTCATCACTGCCGCCGCTCCCAGAGCTCGGGCGGGCCAGCGGTCTGCACAACAGGCCCTGGAAGCGGCGTGGATCGAAATCACCCCTGGGGCGTCTGCCTCACCTGCGCCGCCCTTGTGCCGCCCAAAAACCTCCGGGCGGCATTTTTCGTTCACTCATTTTAAGATGGCCTTTCTATGGTACAGGCCGTCTGCTATGCTTTTCTTAGCCTCCCCTTTCTACCCATCGTCCGGCAAAGGAGCCTGCCATGAATCCAAATCCCCCCTATCTCGCCCACATTTCAGAAGACCACACCCGCACACAAACCGTGCGGGAACACCTGGAAAACACCGCCGCGCTCGCCGCAGAGTTCGCCCGCCCCTTCGGCGGGGAAGAAGCCGCCCGCCTTTCGGGGCTGCTGCACGACATCGGCAAATACAGCCGGGGCTTTCAGGAGCGCCTGCACGGCGGCAGGGTGGTCGACCATTCCACCGCCGGCGCTCAGGTTTCCCAAAAACTCAGGCAGACCTCCGCCGCCTTCGCCATCGCCGGCCATCACGGCGGCATTCCCGACGGCGGCAGCCGCACCGATACTGCCGGGCAGGCCACGCTGTTCGGCCGCCTCAAGCGCGCCCTGCCCGACTGCAGCGCCTGGCAAAGCGAGATCCGTTTGCCCCAGGGCCCCGTGCGCCACCCGGATTTTTTGCGCCATTCCAGCCCCTTTGCCCAGTTCTTTTACACCCGCATGCTCTATTCCTGCCTGGTGGACGCCGACTACCAGGATACCGAGACCTTCATGCGCGGTTCTGCCGCCCCGCGGGGCGGCCACGCTTCCCTGCCCGAGCTGCTGGCTCTTTTAGAGCGCTACATCGAAGCACAGGGCTGGTGGAACGCCACAACGCCCCTCAACCAAAAGCGCAGCGAAATTTTAAAGGCCTGCTTTGCAAAGGGCGCTTCCTTCCCCCAGGGGCTTTACACCCTTACCGTGCCCACGGGCGGCGGCAAGACCGTGGCCTCTCTGGCCTTTGCGTTCTCCATGGCTGTAAAGCTCCAGATGCAGCGGGTCATTTACGTCATTCCCTACACCTCTATCATCGACCAGACCGCCGGCAAGTTCCAGGAGATCCTGGGGGCAGAAAACGTGTTGGAGCACCACAGCGGCGCAGAGTACCTCATGCAAACCGACGCGGCAAACGGCAGCAGCCTTTCCGTTTACCGCAAGGTGCTCGCCACCGAAAACTGGGACGTCCCCGTGGTGGTGACCACGGCGGTGCAGTTCTTTGAATCGCTCTACGCCAACCGCTCTTCCCGCTGCCGCAAGCTGCACAACATCGCGCAAAGCGTCGTCATTTTTGACGAGGCCCAGACCCTGCCCGTACCCTACCTGCGCCCCTGCGTGGCCGCCATTGCAGAACTCGTGCAGCACTACGGCGTCACCGCCGTGCTGTGTACGGCTACGCAGCCCAAGCTCGCTCCTCTGTTTCAAGAATCCGGCGGGCTCACGGCGCAGGAGATCTGCCCCGACCGCCAGGCGCTTTCCGGCTTTTTCCGCCGCGCGACCTTTCAAAACGCCGGCACCCTAAACGAAGAAGCACTGGCAAACGAGCTAGGCGCCGCTAGGCAGGTGCTGTGCGTGGTCAACCGCCGGAAGACCGCGCAGGCGCTTTACCAAAGTCTCCCGCGCGAAGGCAGCTTCTGCCTGACCACCCTGCTCTGCCCCGCCAGCCGCAAACAGAAGATCGCCGAGATCCGCACCCGTCTGGCACAGGGGCTCTCCTGCCGGGTGGTTTCCACCTCGCTCATCGAAGCGGGCGTCGATCTGGACTTTCCCGCAGCCTGGCGGGAAGAGGCCGGGTTGGATTCCATTCTGCAGGCCGCCGGGCGCTGCAACCGCGAAGGCCGCCGCCCGCCCGAACAGAGCCTTGTAAAAATCTTTCGCCTAGAAGGGGCCGAACCGCTTTCTTTGCTTCGCACAAACATCGCTGCCCTGCACGCCGCAGAAAAGAAACACAGCGACCTGGCTTCGCCCAGCGCCGCCGACACTTACTTTGACTACTTTTTAAAGCTGAAAGGGCGCAATGAACTCGACCGCCAGCAGATTTTAAAGAGCATTGAAGAGGGGCACTGCGGCAGCGTCTTTCCCTTTGCCCATGTGGCGGATTCCTTCCGGCTGATCGACTCCCCCACCACTGCCATCTACCTGCCCATCGGCGAAGGAGCCGGGCTGGTAAACCAGCTGCGCGCCGGCCTGCACGAAAAGGGCCTGTACCGCAAATTGGGGCAGTACGCCGTCAGCGTCTACCCCCAGCACCTGGAAGCGCTCGAGGCCGCGGGAGCTGTCGAACGGTTGGACAGCGGCTGTTATGTTTTGACCCGCACCGATTGCTACGACCCCGACACCGGGCTGCAGCTGGAGGTGGAAGGAGGGGTCGGACTGTTTTCTTAAGGAAACCGCAGGGAACGCAAAGGGGTTCCTTGCAAAACAAACACACGAAATCGCAGTTTTCAGAACAACGGCAACTTCGGAATTTGTGCGATCGAATCCGACAATTTAATTACCAGATTCGCAGAACTTTTCTGAAAGAAAAGATACCCTGCACCGTTTGCAGGCCGGGAGCACCAAAAAGGGGCGACCAAGCGAACGGTAAAAAAAACCAACCATAATGATCAACAAGCAAAGATCACAAAGGAGGTGTATTCCATGATCCAATTGGAGGTCTGGGGGGATTACGCGCTGTTCTCCAGACCGGAACTCAAGGTTGAGCGCATGAGTTACGATGTCCCCACCCCTTCGGCGGCGCGCGGCATTGTGGAAGCCGTCTATTTTCACCCTGGGCTCAAGTGGGTGATCGACCGCATCTATGTGCTCTCCCCCATCCGCTTCACCAGCGTCCGGCGCAACGAGGTCAAAAGCAAACTGCTGTGTTCCGCCGCCCGCAGCGCCATGCGGGGCGGCACCCAGCCGCTCTGCATCGCCGCTTCGCAGGACATCGTCCAGCGGGCTTCCCTGGTGCTGCAGGATGTGCACTACGTGATCGAAGCGCACTTCGACATGACAGAACGCGCCGCCCCCAGCGACAATCCCGGCAAATTTCAGGACATCGTCACCCGCCGGATGGAACGCGGCCAGTGCTTCCACACGCCTTATTGCGGCTGCCGGGAATTCCCGGCAAATTTCCGCCGCTGGCCGGGCGGCCCCATTCCCGCCATCCCCGCGACCCGCGACCTCGGCCTCACGCTCTACGACTTTGACTATTCTGACCCCGCCAGCATCGAACCGACCTACTTTCGTGCCCGGCTCGAACAGGGCGTGCTGAATGTTTCAGACTGCGAGGTGCTGCGATGATCCTGCAGGCGCTGACGCGCTATTACGAGATCCTGCTGAAACGCGGCAAAATCGCCGCCTCCGGCTGGTCAAAAGCCAAGGTCTCCTGGGCGCTCGAGCTCTCGGCCGATGGCTCGCCTTTGCTGCTTTTGCCGCTGCAGCAGGAAGTGCAGCGCGGCAAAAAAACTCTTTCGGTCCCACAGGAACTCGAAGTTCCCGCCCCCGTCAAGCGCACGGTGGGCGTGGCGGCCAACTTCCTGTGCGACAACAGCGGCTACCTGCTAGGGGCCGACGCCAAGGGCAATCCCGGGCGCACCGCCGACTGCTTTGCCGCCGCAAAGGCGCTGCACCTCAACTTGCTCGCATCGGTCGATTCCCCCGCCGCCCGGGCCGTCACCGCCTTTTTTGAGCGTTGGGACCCCGCGCAGGCCGCTTCCTGCCCCGCGCTGCAGCAGGACTGGGAGGAGTTGATAAAGGGCGGCAATCTGATCTTCTGGTACGATGGCGAACCCGTCACCACAGACTCCGCCATTCGCCGGGCCTGGGAACAGCACTACAGCAACAGCGGCGAGGGCAAGGAAATCCTCTGCCTAGTCACGGGCAAACACGCCCCCCTTGCCGTCCTCCACCCTTCCATCAAGGGGGTGCAGGGCGCGCAGTCCAGCGGCGCTTCCCTGGTCTCCTTCAACGCGCCCTCGTTCTGGTCGTACGGCCACGACGAGGAGCAGGGCGGCAACGCCCCCACCGGCACTTACGCGGCCTTTGCTTACGGCGCAGCCCTCAACTACCTCATCGCCGACCGGGAGCACATGCGCCGCATCGGCGACACGACGGTGGTCTGCTGGGCCGAAGGGGGCGAGGACGCCTACCAGGACTTCACCATGATGGCCATGTTCGACGACGAGCCCGATGAAGGTGCTGACGCGGCCCATGCGCTTGCCCCGGCAGAGCTCCGCGCCGCGCTGGAAAAACTGGCCAGCGGAGAGCCCGCCGACTGGCCGGGCGTTTCGCTCGACCCCAACTGCCGGTTCTACATCCTCGGCCTTGCGCCCAACGCCAGCCGCCTTTCGGTGCGCTTCTTCTGGCAAAACAGCTTCGGCTTGCTGGCGCAAAACATCGCCCGGCATTACGAGCGCTTAGAGATCGTGCGGCCCTCCTTCGACCCTTACCCCACGCTTCCCGTCTGGCGCCTGCTGC
Source organism: uncultured Christensenellaceae bacterium (assembly GCA_944384305.1). Classification (GTDB taxonomy): domain Bacteria; phylum Bacillota; class Clostridia; order Christensenellales; family CALWSW01; genus CALWSW01. The sequence continues at coordinate 3,196 of CALWSW010000001.1, read as the reverse complement.
GCGAGACCGTCAATCTGAACGCCCGCACCCCCGAACCCAGCAAGCGCCTAAGCGGCGACCTGCTGCTCGCCATCCTCACCAACGGCCTGTACCCCGCCACACTGCTAACAGGCGTCACGCTGCGCATCCGCGCCGAACAAACCGTGAATCGCGGGCGGGCAGCCATCCTCAAAGCCTATTATCTGCGCAACTCCCGCAACGAATCTCTCAAGGAGGTCATGACTGTGGAACTCAACGAACAAAGCAGCTATGTGCCCTACGTGCTCGGCCGTCTGTTCTCGGTGCTGGAAGCCGTGCAGGCAGCCGCCAACCCCGGCATCAACACCACCATTCGCGAACGCTATTTCAACTCGGCTTCGGCCACGCCGGCTGTGGTCTTCCCCACGCTCCTCAACCTGGCACAAAAGCATCTCTCCAAATTGGAGGGCGGCCTTCGGGTCTTTTACGACCGCCGCATCGGCGAACTGCTTGCCCGCATCCACGAGACCCTGCCCGCCCGCCTGACGCTTGAGGAGCAGGGCGCCTTTCAGCTCGGCTATTACCACGAAACGCAAAAGCGCTACACCAAAAAGGAGGAACAGTGACCATGTCTGAAGCTATCAAAAACCGCTGCGATTTCGTCGTTCTGTTCGACGTAGAAAACGGCAATCCCAACGGCGACCCCGACTCGGGCAACATGCCCCGCATCGATCCCGAGACCGGCTGCGGCCTGGTGACCGACGTTTGCCTCAAGCGAAAGATCCGCAACTACGTGGAAATCGTCAAGGAAGACACGCCCGGCTGGCGCATCTACATCAAAGACCAGGTGCCCCTCAACCGCAGCGACGCCGAGGCACTGACCTATTTGGGCGTCACAGGCGACCTCAAAGCCGCCAAAAAGGCCGACCCCTCGCTCGATGTCAAGGTGCGCGATTTTATGTGCCAAAATTTCTTCGACATTCGCACCTTCGGCGCTGTCATGACTACCTTTGTAAAGGGCAACCTCAACTGCGGCCAGGTGCGCGGGCCGGTGCAGCTGGGCTTTGCGCGCAGCATCGACCCCATCCTCCCGCAGGAAGTGACCATTACCCGCGTGGCCATCACCACCGAAGCCGACGCCGAAAAGAAGGGCACGGAAATGGGCCGCAAGCACATCGTTCCCTACGGGCTGTACCGCGTGGAAGGGTATGTTTCGGCCAACCTCGCCCGCAAGACCACCGGTTTTTCGGAAGAGGACCTGAACATGCTGTGGGAAGCCATCCTCAACATGTTCGAACACGACCACAGCGCCGCCCGCGGCAAAATGGCCGTGCGCGATCTCATCATCTTCCGGCACAATTCTGAATTGGGGAACGCCCCTTCCTACAAGTTGTTCGATAAAGTCAAGGTGGCGCGCAAAGAGGGCGTTATTGCCCCCCGCAGCTACGTGGACTACACCGTGACGATCGAAGAGGACCTGCCCGCCGGCGTTACCTGCGAGCGGCGCAGCTGATGCAGCGCGAAGAGGAGTACCTGCCCCTTTCGGGCATCCAGCACTTTTGCTTCTGCCGGCGGCAGTGGGCGCTCATCCACGTGGAGGAGCAGTGGGCCGAAAACCGCCGCACGGCAGAAGGCCGGCTGGAACACGCGCGCTGCCACGACGAAGGCCTCTATGAGCGCCGGGGGGATCTTTTGACCGTGCGGGGCCTGCGGGTGGTCTCCCACCGCCTGCAGCTTTCCGGCATCTGCGACGTGGTGGAATTCCGCCAGGATCCCGGCGGTATCGCCCTGCAGGGCCAGTGCGGCCGGTGGTCGGTCCTGCCTGTTGAGTACAAACACGGCCGCCCCAAGGACGAAGACGCCGACCGCCTGCAGCTGTGCGCGCAGGCCATGGCGCTCGAGGAGATGCTGGTTTGCAGCATCCCGCAGGGAGCGCTGTACTACGCCGCCATCCGGCGCAGGGAACAGGTGGAATTGACCGGAGAGCTGCGCCAAAAAACCCGGCGTTTGGCCAGGGAAATGAACGAGTACTTCGCGCGTGGCTACACCCCCAAGGTGCGCACCGGCAAGCATTGCGCCGCCTGTTCCCTCAAAGAGCTGTGCCTGCCCGCGCTCTGCAAAAAAAGCGATGCCGCCGCTTACATCCGCAGCCATATTTTTGAAGGGGAGGCCCCGCCATGAGAAAGCTGCTGAACACCCTATTCGTCTTAACAGAAGATAGCTACCTTTCCCTGGAAGGCGAAAACGTGCTGGTCAATCGGGAAAAAGCAGTGCTCGCCCGCTTTCCCCTGCACACGCTCGAAGGTATTCTGTGTTTCAGTTACGCAGGCGCAAGCCCCGCCCTGATGGGTGCCTGCGCCGAACGCGGAGTCGACCTGTGCTTTTTTACGCCGCGCGGGCGCTTTTTAGCCCGTGTTGCCGGCGAGACCCGCGGAAACGTGCTGCTGCGCCAAGCCCAATACCGCGCGGCCGATGCCGAAGCCGAAAGCTGCCGCTTTGCGCGCAATTTCCTGCTGGGCAAAGTGTACAACGGCCGCTGGGTGTTGGAGCGCGCCACGCGCGACCACCCGCAGCGCGTGCCCGTCCGCCAGCTCAAAACCCTTTCCGGCAGAATGGCGGCCATTTTGCCTCTGCTCCAAAGCTGCGCTGTGCTCGGCCAGCTGCGGGGGCTGGAGGGCGCGGCCTCCCAGCAGTATTTCGACGGGTTCGACAGCCTCATTCTGCAGCAGCGCGAAGATTTTTGCTTTGCGGGCCGCAGCCGCCGGCCGCCGCTCGACCCCGTAAACGCACTGCTCTCCTTTTCTTACGTCCTGCTCGCCCGGGAATGTACCGCCGCTTTAGAAGGCGTAGGGCTAGACCCTTACGTGGGCTTTCTGCACCGCCCCCGGCCGGGGCGGCAAAGCCTGGCGCTCGACTTGATGGAGGAGTTGCGCTGCGTCTACGCCGACCGGTTCATCCTGACGGCCATCAACCAAAAGCTGCTTTCGGCCAAGCATTTTCTCCGGCAGGAAAGCGGCGCAGTGCTTCTGACCGACGACGGCCGAAAGGCCTTCCTTTCCGCCTGGCAACGCCGGCGCCAAGAGACCATCACCCACCCTTTCCTCGGCGAAAAGCTCGCCTGGGGGCTGGTGCCTTACGTGCAGGCCCTTTTGCTTGCCCGGACCCTGCGGGGCGACCTGGAAGAATACCCGCCCTTTTTCTGGAAGTGAGGTGCTTCATGCTCGTGCTCATCACCTAC